>JBHIDV010000384.1:0-2810 GCA_046760285.1 Sedimentisphaerales bacterium | reverse complement strand
TGATCTTGTGGTTTTAGTGCAACATATCCCTTTTCGGTCAAACTGAACAAATACATCCTGTCGGAAAACTCAATAGGTTTTGTCCAATCGGCGCTCAGCAAGGTTTCGACTGCTTCATCCTCTTTCCCTCTGGACCAAAGCGCAATACTTTGTTCGATTTTTTGAGCCTGTGGCGTTGACTCAGTAGGTGTCAAAGTCTCTTGAAGTGTCTTCTGATACGCCAATGTATAGCCGGGCGGGGGTTCTAAACTGAAGAGCTCCTCATCCAGTTCCACGTCGAGTCTGAATTGGCTCATCACCATCGTCATGGATTGCGAGCTGTCATCCGGATTTGATATGGTTATCTCCACGCGAATTGGGCTTCCCGTCTCAGCATGCGCCCAGACAACGATCTCACAGTGATATTCCTGCTCATCCTGCTGGACCTGGAATCCGACTGCGGGTTGTCCGTCTATTTCTTTTTCACCGAGGGATTTTTCTGTTCCATCCCTCAGGTTCCACAAATTCTCTACCGGATTTGTAAATAAAGTGAAGGGACCGGCACCATCAGGGACATTTTCAGCACCAGGAATCTCCGTCATAGCGGTCTTTTGGCCGTGAAAAAGAAGAAGATATTTCTTTGTGCTGATATCAGCAATCGTACTAACTCCTCCCATAACTTGCGGGGCATCGATCCGAAGCCTGCCAGTCCGAAGCACCATGCCTTTAGCCGCAGGCGAGGCTTCTCCCTCTGCAACTGTGGTCAAGTCAAAGGTGTAGCTAGAGTTTTGGATTTGCCGGAGCACCTGCCCGAAGGCAACACTTGTGCTTATCTTCGATCCGGTAAAGTGCCTAATCCCCACTGCAATTATTCCGATAAGTATGATGCCGGCTGCAATTTTAATTGCTCTACTCATAATAATTCTGCCTCCAAATGATGAACCGCTGCGCTGAGGCGGTTCGATCTGCCTAAATTCAGCTTTCGGCTCTGAGACCGAGTCGAGCAACTGCCTCCGCAAGCGCGCGTGGTCCTTATTGAATATCTGATATACCTCTTCTAACTGTTTTTCCAACGGTATCTTCATCTGATATCCTGCTCTTTCTGAGCCAACAAAGATGCCAACTGTTTTTTTGCTCTTTCGAGAACGCAGTAAAATCCTGATCGTGAAAGTCCCAATATCCTGCAAGCATTGTCGGCTGATTTACTCTGAAGATAAAACGTATGCAAAACAAGTCGTTCTTTTTCCGGCAGTTTCGCAATCTCCTCTCGAAGACGTTCTATCTGATTTTCATTCGAGCAGCCGGCAATAGCTGACTTGGCGTCATTAAGCCGGGAATGTTCATCTTGTCTTCGTGATGTTTCACGTAACCATTCCTTACAACGCAGCCGGGCAATCGCGACAATCCATCTTCCGAAAAGTTCCGGCTCACGCAAGCGTCTTAATCTTCTGTACGCCCGCAAAAATACGTCCTGAGCCAGGTCCTGGGCATCGGCAAGATTTCCTGTAGCGTCATAACAGATAGCTCGAACCAAAGGCGCGTACTTGTCATACAATCTCCCATAGGCTGCTTCTTCGCCGGAAAGCACAGCCTTGACCAGCATTTTATCGCTTGGTATCGTCAACTTGGGATCCTCAAGTGCCGACGTACTCTACAAACATAGTGACCAAACGGCGCAATTTGTCTACCGGAATCTTGAAATTTTTTGCATCCAAACCAATATTGCCAAAAATTGACATCAGCAAAAAATAAGAATTGTAGGATGGGCTTTAGCCCATGCGTGTGACTGTAAAGGCAGTTCTTTGTACCTTTGGAAAATTGAACATAGCCATAACTTAACTATACCATAAAAAGAGAGCTATGTAAATAAAACTTCCGAGGCCTTTTATGTTTATACCATATTTTGGGGATTTTCTTGACAATCTGCGTTAGTTTTAGCATTATAATGGCGTGCGAAGCAAACAAGGTGTTTTCAAATGGCAATAAAGCAAGTAGCGCAAAAGTGTAGAACTGCTCTTAAAGGTTATTATGGTTCACAGTTCAAGGGGCTTGTTTTATACGGATCTATTGCGCGCGATCAAGCCGGCTTGGACAGTGATATTGATCTGCTCGTTTTGCTAAGTAAGCCCTTTGACTACTTCCACGAGCTGCGTCGAATTATAGACTTACTCTATCCAATTCAACTCGATACAGACCAACTCATTTCGGCTAAGCCTGCTGCTGTCGATGATTTCAAGAATGGCAGCATTCAACTCTACCGTAATGCCAAGCGAGAAGGGATATTGCTGTGAAGCCGAAATATGAACGAGAGATAGACGCTAATCTTGAGCGGGCGGAGAAATCTGTTCAAGCCGCCAAAGAACTAGCGGCGAGTGGTTTCTATGACTTTGCCGCTTCGCGTGCATATTATGCGGCGTTTTATGCCGCAAGCGCCGCATTGCTGGATGAAGGGCTGGAATTCAGCAAACATAGCGGAGTCATCGCTTCGGTACATCAGCGGTTGGTCAAGACCGGTAAGCTGGATAAGGAGGAGGGCAAGGGGTTGAACTGGCTCTTTGAATTACGTAATGTGGGTGATTATGGCGTTACAATCCACGTGTCACAACAAGACGCAGAAAAAGCTATCCAAGTTGCAGAGGATTTCCTGCGTGTTATTAAATCCTTGCTTCAGTAAACGTGCACGAGAGCATAATGGTTACCAGCCGCCTATACGCCACACGCTGTACGCTATACTATAAGAGTCCTGAGTCACAAGTGACGGATTATGAACATAATCGCGGTAGATATTGGCAATACCAATATTGACATTGGGCTTTTTCTGGACGGCCAGG
>JBHIDV010000383.1:0-2819 GCA_046760285.1 Sedimentisphaerales bacterium | reverse complement strand
CCTTGCTTGTCTTGCTTTACGACCATCGTCCCGGTAAATTCTCGCTCGCCCACCTTGACCTTCATTTCCCAGGTTCCAACCGCCAGCGGCATTGGTCTGATACGCGTGCCCTTGACCTCAGCCTCGCCCCGCTCGCTCGATAGGGTCCCTGAGAGCTTTCCCTGCTTGATGGCCCCTGTAAATTCAGCTCTGTATTCACGGTCGCGGAATCGGCTGACCTGCACGAAGGTCAGTTCCCCTGCCTCATATTTAACATCTTTCAGCTCGCTGAGACCCCAATAACTAATCCACTGACCAGTTAGCTGGCCCTCCTTGTCTCTGGAAAGCGACAGAATGGAGGTGAACTGCCGGCCATCGAACTCGCTCTTGAGAAGCCAGTCTCCTGCAATCCTTTTTTTGGCCTGCTTAGCCGACGCCGGTGCCCAGAGCGTCACCAAGGCCATAAGCGCAACAAATCCGGCTATCTTGTAAAATACTTTCTGCTTCATTGTGATACCTCCTAACAGAAACCTAACAGGAATTGTTTAGACCCTATTCTTGTACCTTGTGGACTTACGATTGTCAATAAAAAATAATCATGTACAGCCACTCTGGCGCTATGATTATTTTTTCATTTTTTTATTGACACCCAGTTATTTTTCCCGATATAATAATTGTTAGTGGGGTATATTCTCACGTCTCTCAAGAATATTCTCCTGACAAAAATTCGAGAGACAGAATTTATGGCCATTAGTAGGCCGAAGGAGTACAGAAGTGAGTACAGGTACAGTAAAATGGTTTAATGCGAGCAAAGGCTTTGGGTTTATCACTCCCGATGACGCGGGCGATGACTTGTTTGTTCATCACTCGGAAGTCAAGATGACCGGCTACGCCAGTCTTGAGGAAGGCCAGAGAGTGGAATTCGAGATCGGACAGGGCAAAAAAGGCCCTTGTGCGACCAACGTAATCCCTGGTTAATTCAAAGCAGCACGTCGGAAAACCAACGGGCTCCGCGTTGAGCGGAGCCCGTCTCATTTTGACATTTCACCCACCGAGTAACTGATGAACTCCTCAATAAATTGTAATAAGAACCCCCAGTAAACTGGGGGGCTAACCATTTTTGGAAATTTTATTGTGTGATTTTTATTTGGGGATTTAATTGCACCAATTAACCAATCACCAATTAACCTGGTGCGGTGTCATTGCGAGGTCGAAGACCGTGGCAACTTCATCCTAATAATCAATCGATTCTGCCACAGACGCCGTCCCTTCGAAAAGCTCAGGGCAAGCTCTGAGTGAAAAAAGCCTGCCCTGAGCGCAGCCGGTGGGTCGAAGGAGGACACAGAGAAAAATAACCAATCATTCTTAATCAAGAATCAACGGAAAGCTCTGCCCGCCAACCATATCGGGCGTGCTCACAATGCGCTACGACCAATCAGCAAATCAAAAGGAAGGTAGCTTGTTCTTAATGAACTCAAGCATTTTCTCTGTAGCATCATCACCTCTGAATCTTTCCGAGAGTTGCCGTCCTGTGTCTGTATCCCAAATAGAAATTCTCGACCAGTTCACGAAGATCTATGCGTCAACGTACAAACTCTTATCCCGGGCGTCCCTGGGCTGGCAACAGGCGTGTATCCAGCCTTGTAGTTCCGGTGGGCTGTCGCTGGGAGGAGTCTGAGGTGCCACCCAAGAAGGGTCAAAGCCACTATCCATTAGCACTTTGTAAATCTTTTACGTATCGCGTCTAATTGACCTTCCATGATGATGGTCCTTTCATAAACATATACCACAAATCTTCACTCTTACTCTGTCCATATCATATCTCATCCACGAACAAGGTTTGTTTCCCCAGCTTTGAGTTATTTATTCATTGGGGTGTGTTTTTCAAATCTGCAATTCCCGCCGAACGAAAATCTGTGTAATCGGTGAAATCTGTGGTTAAATTCATATTAATTCGTGGCTAATTTTTCTCCGCGCAATTTGTTTTTTAAGAGCAGGCCAGTTAAGCACAACGCTGACCAAGTCTCCATAGTATCTCGAACTTCCTGCAGCTCGGCAGGACTCATGAACGACATCTGTGTTATCATCTGTTCTCGTTTGCTAACCTTCGGGGCATCCAAAACCCAGTAGTGGACTATTCCGAGGTGTACACGTCCAACCTCGTTGGATTCGTCATTGAGCAGAGCAACAACGCGGTCAGTATGGCTGGTTTCTACGGAAACTTCCTCTGCTACTTCGCGCTCAACGGCGGCAAGATATGTCTGATAGAAATCGTTATTGAATAAAGGCATGTCATCAGCAGGGTTTATATGGCCTCCTATGCCGATAGACCTGTTGCCGACCAGCCGGGCCTCCCCAGCTCGCCTTCCCCGGACGTAGGTGAGGTACTTGCCGTCATAAGTCATAATGACGTAGGGAATGAGCTGCTTATAGGCAGGGTCAACCTCGGCTTGCGACCTGGGTATAAAACGGCAAGCGCCCTGAACAAAGAGCTTGCGAAGATAGCGGTCCACGTCAAATGCAAGTCCTTCAAACTCCCCTACCTGTTCAAGAAGTTTTCGCTCGACAACCAGTACCTGTTCTTCCTGGGCCATGTGGTCAATCCTTTTAATTTTTGCCACAAAGGCACTAAGCTTGTCCTCGCAATGCGGGGGACACTAAGAAGTATAAAGTGCCTAAATTAGAGCTTCTTGTTTAACGTTGTCGATGCTCGTATCGATGCTCGTTCTGGAAGCTTGAAGCTCGTTTTTTATCCAGCTTCTAGTGGCCAGCTTCGAGTTTCGATACTAGTTTCACCACCGACAAACCAGCTTCTACAACCACAGTTCACTTTAGCTCAC
>JBHIDV010000382.1:0-2838 GCA_046760285.1 Sedimentisphaerales bacterium | reverse complement strand
ATTCAGTGAACATCCTATAGACGCCCTGCGGTACTTTTTCGTCAACTACCGCCACAGCTGCAAAGCTGTTTGCCGACAATATTAGTAAGCGGCCGGCGCCGTGCCGGCGACGACTAAACTTTGCATTAACAGCGCATAAAAACAGGGCTGAGGTGCGGAGGGAGAGGAAAAGCGAGATAACCTCAGCCCTGTTGAATGCTAAACTATCTCCAAAAATTCTACAAAACTATACTGTAGCTGTCAAAATATGTTCGCATCCGGCTTATATCCTATTTAGAATTTTACTACACAACTAAAATATTGACAAGCATAATTTCAGATTTGCTCGGCGAACCGCCCATATTTAGCCTTGATTCCTGGCTAAAAAATTCTCATAATTATCCCAAATACATAGATTTGAAGCATTTTTTGGCATTTTTTCTGAAAAATTAGAAAGGAGCACGAGTATGAGCAACATAAAGTTCGCCATAGTACCAATTCTAATCGTATCAGTGCTGGTATTAAGTAGTTGTCAGAAAAAACAGCCGACAGCTAATCCCGAGGCTGAACAAGCAGCGGTAGAGGCCGCCAACGCCTGGCTGGTGCTGGTAGATAGCGGAGACTACACTGAAAGCTGGCAAGAAACTGCGCAATTCTTCAGGAACGTAGTGACGAAAGACAAATGGCAGCAATCCTGCCAGGGATTCAGAGAGCCTTTGGGCAAGCTGGTCTCCAGAGAGCTTAAATCCACGCGCTACACTACGACAGCTCCGGGAGCGCCGGACGGCCAATACGTGATAATTCAATACCACAGCAGCTTTGAGAACAAAGCCAGTGCTGTCGAGACGGTGACGCCGATGTTAGACAGTGACGGCCAATGGCGAGTCTCCGGCTATTACATAAAGTAGTTTAGCCGTCGCACCCTTCGACAGGCTCAGGGCAGGCTCTGTGGCGGGGGCCGCCGTGCCGGCGACCACTAAGCGTTTTAGTAAAAGGGATTGGATATGCTTTTTTATAACCACAGAAAAATTTTGCATTTGGCCAACACTATTGTAGGGATTCATCTACTTTGTTCATTGTCGTACGCAGAGTTTCCAAAGTTCGAATATCACCAAATCGCGCGAATCGGAAACAAGATGGGACAGACCTCCTTAGTAGATGTGGACAGAGATGGGGATTTGGACTGGGTCACCGGCTGCAATGGACGTGACATCTGGTGGTTCGAGTACAGAGGGCCGGACAACTGGCTCAGACATACGCTGGGTCGAAAAGCACCCACCGATGTGGGCGGAACCGCTTTTGACGTCGACGGCGATGGGTGGCTCGACCAGGTCTCAGGGGCAGCCTGGTACAGAAATACCGGCAAACCCTGCGAACAAGAATTTACAAAGTATCCTGGCGCCACCATAAACTGCCACGACAATGTCGCTGCCGATATCGATGGAGACAGCAAAGTTGACGTAGTAGCCCTGAGCGACCGACGCGGATTATTTTGGTACAGAATCCCCGGCGACCCAACAACAAGATGGCAAGGCTATAGAATTGGTGAAGCGGTACACGGGGGCACCGACCCTGCAGGCGCAGCTGACATAGATGGTGACGGAGATGTTGATGTTGTGCGGGCCGATGCCTGGTTCGAGAATCTCGATGGAAAAGGCACCCAGTGGACAATGCACCACAACCTCATCCCCACCGGCGGAAGCAGACCCGACAGGTATGGCCTGGCAACAAAAACCTGGGTGTACGATATGGATAGAGACGGTGACAACGACATGGTCGAAGCCGAAGCTGATACACCCGACGGCAGAGTTATGTGGTTTGAAAACAAAGATGGTAAGGGCAGAAAGTGGGTTATGCACCTTATCTCGGCAGAGCATACTGGCCAGGATTTCCATTCACTGGCGTTAGCTGATTTTGATAACGATGGGGACATGGACGTTTTTTCAGGCGGCGGGCCCTTGACAAAAACGCCGCCGCACAAATGGTTCATCTGGGAAAATCTGAACGGTAAAGGCAAAAAGTGGAAAGAGCATATTGTTCTTTCTGGCAAAAGATGTCACGAAGCCAAGGCAGCAGATGTTGACGGCGACGGCGATATTGACATCTGTTCTAAGCCCTGGAACGGCGATGAGCATATCTATCTGCGCAATATGCTTAAAGAAACCGCTGGCAGTTTAATCAAGGGAAAAAGAAAAATGGCATACGAGGTGGTAAAAACAGACGAACAGTGGCGAAAGATACTCACGCCGCTGCAGTACAAAATCACGCGCAAAAAGGAAACCGAAGAGGCGTTTACCGGCAAGTACTGCGATTTCAAAGAAGAAGGAATGTACCGATGCGTATGCTGTGGCAATGAGCTATTCGGCTCAGAATCAAAGTTCGATTCCGGATGCGGCTGGCCGAGCTTCTACCAACCAACAGCACCAGAGAATATCGAGAAGGCTCCGGACAGGAGCCTTACGATGACCAGGACGGAGGTAAAGTGTAGCCGATGCGGTGCCCATCTGGGTCACGTTTTTGAGGATGGTCCGCCGCCGACCGGCCTTCGTTATTGTATCAATTCAGCCGCCCTGAAGTTCACCAAGACCCAGCAGAAACCGGATTAGTTAGCCCTTTTCTTGCTTGCACTCAGTCTGGTGGAGGAAAACTGGCCTGCTAAAGGGACTGGTCAAAGCCAAACATTAAATCTCCAAAGCCATTATTGACGAACCAGCCTTATTCGACTATCCTAAGCTCATGAATCAGGGCATTGCAGGATAGAATGTCAGGAGATATTCCATGAATAATAAAGAAAGCAGTCCGTTCACGCCGGGAAATCCTGTTCCGGTTGAACTTTTTGTGGGCAGGGCACAGCAAATT
>JBHIDV010000381.1:0-2850 GCA_046760285.1 Sedimentisphaerales bacterium | reverse complement strand
AGGTGCCGTGCCAGGAGTCCTTGTAATACTCGTCGGTGCGCCACCAGGGAACATAAACCCCAGCATAAGTGACTACGCCAAAACGTCCTGAATTTATCGCCTTTCTAAGGGCCATCTGGGCATCAGTAAACCGATTTTGAAATACCCCTCCCAAGACAGTTCCAGCTTTTTTATGAGCATCAATCATGGCATCGACTCGCTCAAGAGTAATCTCGAGGGGTTTCTCGCATATTACATGTTTGCCCGCTTTAGCTGCGGCGATAGCGGGTTCGGCATGTGCTCCACTTGGTGTAGCAATGGTGGCAATATCTATCTCTGCCTTATTAAACATATCTTCATAACTTTCGAAGGCCTGGCAGGAGTGTTTTTCTGCTAATTTTTTGCCCCTTTCAGAAACCGTATCGCAACATGCGACTAACTTTGCGTTGGGAATATCTGCTATAGCCCTTGCGTGAAAGTCTGCGATTAACCCCGCACCGACAATTCCGAAATTCCAGGTTTTCATATTTTGTCCTTTCTCATTTTTGCCACTAAGGCACCAAGACACGAAGTCTAATTTTTAATTATTTCTTATTTTCTTTGTGCCTTAGTGTCTTCGTGGCTGGATAAAGTCACTCACAGGTCAGGCCAACCTCAGCCGAGAGCTTTCTCACTGCAGCGATTGCTTGCGAAAAGAGTTCAGGTCCTGTATCGCCGCCGAACTGTCCGCCAGCTCTTAGATGTGGTTCCATGGTGAGCCAGCCATCATAGTTCATAGCTGCCAGCTCGGCAAGTAGCTCCTTTATCTGGCCATCGCCTTCGCCTGGTATGCTGCCTACGTCTTTGGCGCCCAGCTTCCAGTCTTTGATGTGTATGTGGACAACATAGGGCTTCATCAAGGGCCAACAGCTTTTGACATTATCAGTAATCTTCTGGCCCCATACGAAATTAGCCGGGTCATATACCAGCCGAAGCTTCGGTGAATCAACGGTTTTAACCAGGTCCACGCAGTTCTCGGCGCTGTGACCATAAATATCAGTTTCATTTTCATGAACCATAACCACATCAGTATTTTCTACTATCTTGACCTTGGCAGACATCCGCTCCATCACTTGGCCCCGATAGTCATCGATGTTCTTTCCTTCGGGAGCATAGTAACTAAACATTCGTATATATGGCGTTTCAAAAAACTGGGCCAGCTCAACCGCGTGCTTGAACTTTTCCAGGTGCGGCTCAAACGGTTCATCAAGCCTCACCTTGCCTATAGGCGAGCCAATGGCACTTACCTTAAGACCGTAGTCCTGTAGCATCTTCTTGGCAACGTTTAGTTCATCTTGGCTAAGGTCCATAATATTTTTTTTGTTAATAAAGCGAGGCTCAATATAGCCTACATTTTCTTTAGCAAGGTATTTAACTTGCTCCAAGAACTCATCCGTTACTTCGTCTGCAAATGCACTTAATTTCGCCATTTCCTATCCCCTGAAGAGATTTTCAACCCCGCAATAAATTGCGGGGCTAAATAATTATATTTCATTTTCCAAAGCTTGCAGCCAAATTAGGTAAATCTCTTTTGATTTCATTTAGTCTGTAACCGAAGCCCGGACCGGCCACGCTCGAGAGGTCCACTTGGCCGTTCCGCCGTTTATAAAGTCCCGGATGCACCGCCTCTTCGGGTACCGATGCTGCTGGATAAAACTGCATCGAATTAGTCTCGACCCCCATAATCGTCCCCGCGTGCGCTGCCAAGAGTACGTGGGGAATCTGCGCCAGCATCGGATTGGTCAAATCCTGCACCATTAAGGTCATTCCATGTGCCTTGGCCCAACATAGGCTTAGTATCGCGCCGGTTTGTGTTTTGCAGGTTTTCAGCGCCACTCCGGTCCAGCCTAAACCGCGACCGAGCCTGATTAGTTTCCAGTCATGAGCACTTTCGTCCATAAATAAAGGCTTGCGGGCCGATACGCTGTGGACATCAATCTGATTTTCTTCCAGTTCATATGGGAACGGCTGTTCTACATAAAGAATCATCTGATAAATGCGGGGCTGCTCCATCATTAGTTGGTCCAGAATGTCAACCACGTAGGAAGGGTCTGTCACTGTGCAATTAAAATCGCTGGTCAGCCAGAGAACGTCATTTTCGAGTGCAATTTTACCGACCTTGAGAAGCCTTTCATAGTCCCATGAAGCGTCATTTCCGCGCAATTTCACTTTCAGGCATTTAAGGCCATCGCGTTTAATCCAGTCCGGCAGCAATACAGGGTAGCCATCATCCGGCACATTTGCGGTCAACTCGGATGCATCAAGCAAGTCTTTTCCGCCTACGAGATGCCAGGCAGGCATTGTTTTAGCTGGAGGAAATTTGAGAAAATCAGCAGGATATTTGCCCACAAATGAGAAGTTACTACCTTCGGCTGATTCGAGAAAATTAGACAAATCGGCATTCATGAATTCCGCGTTATAGGTGGAGTACACGTCTCGGCCCAAAAGTTGGCCGTATGCATCATGTAAGGCAATATCAAATGCGGAGCAGCAAACTAACGCCGCCAGCCACGGCATCGGCTCTGCCTGTTCGCCCCGTTGATGATTGAGCTTGTCCCAAAGGCCGGGCAGAACCGATTCAATAAAATCGCTTCCCAATTCAATAGGATGGCCTTGCTGGTCGAACTGAGTCCAGGCCTCGGCAAGCATCCGGCAGAAAAGCTGCATCGCCTCGTGTCTTTGTTGATATGTGAGTTTGCTGGGCCAGGCCCACTGTACGCTCAGCGGGGTTTCACCCCAGCCCTGCGCTTTTTGGCCATATCTATCCGCCACCGTCATACAAACCCGTGCACAGGTAACGGATGTGAGCGTCTCAGGCCCAAACTTAAGCGG
>JBHIDV010000380.1:0-2864 GCA_046760285.1 Sedimentisphaerales bacterium | reverse complement strand
CATTATTAGACGGGATTAACAGGATAATCCTGTTATCCTGTCCAATAATTTCTTTGTGCCTTTGTGTCTTCGTGGCTAATATTTAATCAAAAAGTGCCTCGACAAATTTTTCCGGGTCGAATTCGGCGATATCTTCTGGTTTTTCGCCCAGGCCGACGAATTTCACCGGTATGTCGAGCTGGTCTTTGATGGCCAAAACGATCCCGCCGCGGGCAGTACCATCCAGTTTGGCTAAAAATAACCCCGTAAGGTTAATCGCTTCGGTAAATAACTTCGCTTGAGCGATGGCGTTCTGGCCTGTGGTGGCATCTAAAACCAGCAGTACTTCGTGGGGGGCACCAGGTATTTTGCGAGCTGCTACATCACGAATCTTTGTCAGTTGCTGCATCAGGTCTTTCTTGGTGTGCAGGCGTCCTGCGGTATCGAGGAGCAGTACGTCAGCGCCTCTGGCCACAGCGGCTTCACAGGCATCGAAGGCTACCGCTGCGGGGTCGCCGCCGATTCTGTGTTTTACAATTTGTACGCCAATGCGTTCAGCCCAGATGGAAAGCTGCTCTATGGCCGCGGCGCGGAATGTGTCGCAGGCAGCGACAATGACTTTTTTGTTGTCCCGGCTGAGCGTATAGGCCAATTTGGCGATGCTGGTGGTTTTGCCGGTGCCGTTGACGCCGGCCACAAGGATAACGGTTGGGCCACCGGCACTTAGGTGTAATTGTCTATCGCGGTGCGGCCAATAACTTTTCATTCGCTCTTTGAGAAACGGCAGTATCTCATCGGTGGTGGCAATCTGCCGGCTGCGATAAGCTTCTCGCAACTGCGATATGAGCTTGTCTGTTGTTTCTACGCCGATATCATCGCTTATCAGCGTCTCTTGAAGCTGAGCAAGCAAGGCCTCATCAATATCTCTGCCCAGGCTCAGCACCGATGAAAGTGAAGAGCTGATTTTGTGGCGCGTTTTGCCTAATCGTTCTTTCAAATATCCTGTTGTTTTGCTGAAAATTCCCATATACTACGTCCTTCTTAGATTGGTTAACTGGTTAAATTAGTCAAATGGTTAATTTGATATGAACCCACCAGTTAACCACTAACCTCCACCATTTTTGGAGTATCGAGTATCAAGTATCGAGAATCAAGTATTAAGTGTTCATTAGCCCGTAAAAAACTTGTATTTTTTCTCTTTTTTGTGCGTAAGACAGTTTTTTCTTTGACAAATCAAGCAATTGCAGTTAAATTCCAATCGCGTTTTGCCCCACACCAATGAAGGTGGGCTGCTGCACTGGATTCCCGCAAGGCGGGGTCCCTTGCAGAGGCAAGCTTATCTCCGCGGAAGTGGGGATCATTTGGTGCAGGGGGAGGTTTTATTCAACCATATTGCGGAGTCTGGTTTAGCGTGTGAAGACTTGAAACGCATTTGAGCTCATTTGCGACATGGGCAAACTACAGCAGGGATGTCTTTAATAGGCTATTGTTATTCGCGTAGAGCGCGGAACCATAAAGGAGGATGGTTTGGCAGCGCAAAACCTGGAAAACATTTTTGCCGATATACTGGAGCGTGCAAAGGCACTTGACCCGGCCAACGCCCGTAAGTGGTTCGAGACGTTAACAATCCTGCATTTGGATAGAGGCTCACTGGGAATCGGCTGTCCGGATGAGGCCACCGTCCAGTTTTTACGTGATAATTGCAAACACAGTTTCACTCGAGCCGCTCAGCAGATAACCGGCCATCTTGTCACCGTAGATTTCCAACTTGACAGTCACGAAGGAACTCTGCACTCTGTCGCGGCGGATCAACGTCTGGCGTCCGGCCTTAAACTTCATCCTGATTATACCTTTGATAATTTTGTAGTGGGGCCGAGCAACCGCCTTGCTCACGCCAGTTGCGTCGCCGTAAGTTCCGCCATCGGTTCACCCGCAAGCGGAGGCCGGGCAGCGAGGTCCCCATATAATCCGCTCTTTCTTTACGGCAATTCCGGCTTAGGCAAGACCCACCTCTTACACGCGGTCTGTGGTGAAGCGAAGCTGAGATGTGATGGTGCCGTGATTCAATTGTTAAGCTGTGAAGATTTTGTGAACAGATTTATCAGAGCAATTGAGCAAGGCAATTTACCTGGCTTTCAAAGCCAGTTTCGTACGGTCGATGCACTGGTAATCGACGACGTTCAATTCTTACGCCAGCGCCAGTTGTGTCAGGAAGAATTCTTCCATACCTTTAACGCCCTTTACCATAACGGCAAACAAATCATTCTCAGTGCAGACAGCCCACCGTCAGAAATCCCTTCTCTTGAGGCACGTCTTATCAGCAGATTTAACTGGGGCCTGGTTGCCCGAATCGACCCGCCAACTTATGAGACAAGAGTAGCAATTGTGCAAAAGAAAGCTCACCTGCGAGGCCTAAGTATATCCGATGAAATAGCCCAGTACATTGCTGGGAAAGTCTCCGCCAATATCAGGGAATTGGAAGGCGCTTTGACTACTATTTACGCCCTGGCCTGGGCAGAAGCACGAGAGACGAGGGACGAGACACGAGAGACGTCCATCGTCCATCCTCCATCGTCCATCGTGAGTCTTGAATTGGCCCAAAGAGCGCTGGAGGGACAAATTCGCTTAGCAGCCAGACATATAAGCATCACCGACATTATCGAAGTGGTAACGAGGCATTTTGATGTTCGCCTTGCGGACCTACAAAGCAAAAAGCGCAGCCAAAGCATAACGTTGCCGCGTCAGATTTGTATGTATTTAGCCCGGAATTTAACCAAGCACAGCCTGGAAGAGATTGGTGGCCATCTGGGCGGCCGCGACCATACCACGGTTATGCACGCCTGTAGCAAGATAGAGAAGGCTAAAAGCTGCGACCCTAAGATGCA
>JBHIDV010000379.1:0-2867 GCA_046760285.1 Sedimentisphaerales bacterium | reverse complement strand
CGCCCGGCGATAAGCATCTAAGACCTTACGCATTTGTTCTGGTGTCGGTGTAAAGGGAGGGCAAACCAGGCATTGGCCGAAACAATCACATCCAAACTGGCACTTCAGCCGTACCCAAGGAGCGGTTTCTACCTCTGAGGGACAGATTAACTGGGCGTCAATAACCCCTGATTTTCGTTTTGCAGTGTCAGACAGCTCTTTGTCAGATAGTTTTGTCTTTTTTGCTTTTTTGCTATGCACTTGCTATCTATTGACGCTGATGCATAAATAACGAGAATGAATTCGAAACGCAAAATCCGAAACCAAATATTTGGACATTTGAAATTTGAATTTTTGATATTCGATATTCGGAATCAAAAAATTCGCGAAGATTGCTCACTTTGAGTGAATTAGTCTTTGGCTCCGTTGGCACGCAACAGCTCCACAATTTTTTTATGACCTTGCTGTTTGGCAAGTGACAATGGACTATCGCCATTTTTGTTTTTGGCGTTTACATTGGCACTATTTGCAACAAGCAGTTTGACTACCTCATTCTGGCCTTCATATGCAGCGAGGTGCAGAGGTGTAAAGCCATAACTATCCTTCGCATTGACATCAGCTCCCTCGGCGAGAAGGAGTCCCGCCACGTAGCTCTGGCCTTGATAGGCTGCAAGGTGTAGGGGGGTAACGCCCAATCTGCTCTTGGCCTTAACCTCGGCGCCTTTGCCGATAAGCAGCTCGACCACGTCCTGCTGGCCTATGCCGGCTGCAGAGTGTAGGGGTGTCAAGCCGGACCGACTTTTTGCATTGACATCGGCCCCATTGCCAACCAGCAGTTTGGCCACCTCCTTCTGGCCTGCCTGGGCTGCAAAGTGTAAGGGCGTCTTGCCGTGCTTGTCCTTTGCGTTGATGTCGATTCCTGCTTTGAGCATGTTTGTTACCCTGGCTAAGTCTCCTATGTAGGCAGCTAAATGGATGGTGGAAACATCGGCGCCTCTTGCAATTAGTAGTTCAACCGCCTCCTGACGACCCCATCTCATAGCGACATATGCAGGTGTCTCGCCGTCCTTGTTTTTGAGATTCACATCTGCGCCGCTGGCGATAAGTAATTCCATTACATCCTTATGGCCATTCTTGGCCGCAAGGTGAAGAGCCGTCTGGCCATCCTGGTCTGTTGCATTGATATCAGTGCCCCTTAAAACGTGTAAATGGACTTGGCTAATATCACCGGCAGCTGCAGCTTCGTGGAGTGACTTAGCTGGTTGCTCTTCGCCAACCGCCATAGCTTGGTGCAGTGGCTTAGGTGGTTTCGTCTTACATCCTATGACGATAAACATTAGCACCAGCAGCAAGCAGAATGACTTTATCGGTTTCATTTCCCTTATCTCCTATAAAACGTATATCCTAACTTTGAAAACTGTTTTCTCTCGGAAATCCTGTGTCTTTCTTCAGCTTTCATGCGTGGCAAGAAGCATTTTTACTATAGATTATCAAACCAGCTAACCCAGGTCAATGTCAACTTAGTTAAAACTTGGATTTTCTCCTTTGCCGGTAGTTTAGATAGTGCTGCTGGTCATTTGTAGACCCGTTAAGTCAAACCCGTTTAATCATCTGGCTTGCTGCGGTAGTCGATTGCTTCTCAGCGCTATTCTATCCTTCACAGCCCGAAAATAGCGATAATAACACAAATATCCTGATAAATAGGTCTTTGTTATAGGCACAAATAATAAATGTTCCAGATTTGAATTTTTTTCCTTTTTTTCGTTGACTTTTTAGGGTTGATTGTATATAATAATCACATAATATTCCACGGAGGTGAAGAAAAGCTTGGTACATATCAAGCTTTACCCCTGAATAGGGAGAGGACAAGCGTTGGGGGAGATGGGTTTCCGCCTTGCAGCGAAGAAAAATCGTGTCATGACAAGGACGTCCATGCAGTACCCATTGCGGACGCTTGTCTTGGAGACCAGGAGGAGGGTGAGAGACTCAGGTCTCTCCCCTCAAGCTCGCTGCATTTGGGTAAGTACAAAAGGATTAGGCCTATAATGCGGCAGCCATATATTTGACCTCAGAGGAGGAGGCAGCTTTCCAGTGTACGAATGTAACCGACGAGGACGGAGTTTGCGCAGGGCGGATAAGTGCCACGCACTAAAAAATACGTGTAGCATTTGTCCGCTGCGAAGTTGAGAAGTCCAAAAAGAGGTCATGGCATTTTTGGAGGTAGGCTGATGGAATATTATCGTTATTCAATAACGAGAAAATTGTCACAACTGTTGTTGGCAGCGCTGTTGGTTAGCACATTCGCCGGCTGTAAGGCTCCACCGACAGTGTCTGAAATGGAAGCGGAACATCAAAGGCTAACAAACATCATCCAGCAGCAAATCCGTCAGACCGGGGCCAACTACCTCGGTAGGTTTGAAGAGTCAGTATCACCTTCGTCGCGCGTGACTTTGGAACCGGGCGATGAGATTGAGGTCAAATTCTATTACACGCCCGAGCTCGATATAACTCAGATGGTGCGTCCCGATGGCAAGATTTCACTTCAGCTAATAGGCGAGCTCGAGGTGCAAGGAAAGACGCCTGCAGAGCTTCGGGAAGAATTGCTGAGGCTATACGGCCCGCACTTAAAGAATCCAGAGGTTGCGGTTATAGTTCGGTCGTTGCTAAGCCGCCGCGTGTATGTCGGGGGCCAGGTAGTGACACCAGGAGTCATTGAGATGCCCGCGGAAACCGATGTGCTGGAAGCAATTATGCAAGCCGGGGGGTTCCTTTTGCCAGAAGCTAAGGTCAAAAACGTAATTGTCATTCGTCATAGGGACAGTCAGCGGTATGTATACTCGGTTAACTTGGAACCCGCCTTGAGGGGCGACGGTTCACAACCGTTCTAT
>JBHIDV010000378.1:0-2870 GCA_046760285.1 Sedimentisphaerales bacterium | reverse complement strand
ATTAGATATCCAAGCACATCGATGGAAAGGCTATAATGAATCGCTTCTCCAGGATGTGATATAAGTGGTATGTTAGCAAGCTTTTTAACCATCTCACCGATTGTTCCTTCGGTTGGATCAAGCCCTGTCGCAATACCTGCCTCTTTGTAAAGCCTGCTATGTGGCCCAGCTCCATAGGTTAAACCGGACGTGTGATTAAGCAGATGGCGGATAGTTATTTCTTTTCTGGCTGGCTCGGTTTTAAGAGCCTTACTGGAACCGGTGCGTACAATAACCTTCGGGTTCGCAAACTCCGGAATGTATTTCAGCACAGGACCGTTCAACAAAAACTGCCCTTGCTCGTACAATATCATAACGCCTACGCACGTGATCGGCTTACTCATAGAGGCGATCCGGAACATCCCATCTTTGCTCATCGGCCTGTTGTCTTCAATGTCTATCATCCCAAATGCTTCGTGGTGTACGATTTTGCCTTTTCGCGCCACCAGGGTCACTACCCCTGCGATCCTGCCTTCGTCTACATATTGCTGCACAACCTTGTTTATACGCTGCAATCTTACCGATGAAATTCCGACCTCCTCTGGCGAAGCTGTTCCGAGTTCTTTTGCAAGGGACGTGCTCACTACCAACAACGCGATGAGCAAATACACTCTTATCCTTGCACTAATCATCATCATCTCCTTCATTAATTCGCTTGACACCACGCCAGACCCTGTCAATGGAGCTTATGAAGCTATATCTTAAATATTACGTCTTTAGCATCAAATACCGGCCCATCCTGACAGCATAACTTGTATACCGTCTCGGGACTTCCCTTCACTTGAGATTCAACCACACAGCTTTGGCAGACGCCGATACCGCAGGCCATCCGGCGTTCCATGCTGACTTGGCAATCTATATTTTTGTCTCTGGCAATTTCAGCCAGCCGCGCCAACATCGCCTCAGGCCCACAACCATAAATAACGATGCTGTCGGTGGCTGAGCTATACTGCTCCAGCCATTGCGAAACACAATCGGATACAGGCCCGGCAAATCCGGCTGAGCCGTCATCCGTTGCCACCTGCGATTTCACGCCATAATTGGCAAACTCCGACAATGAAAAGCCCAATTGTTGCGAAATCTCATCCAATCGGCTCGCAAAGGGCAACTCCTTTGCCGTCTTGGCACCAGCAAACGCAATTGTCTCAATATCAGGATAATCAGCCATAAGAGTCTTCGCCAAGTGCTGTAGTGGCGGAGCCCCCATGCCTCCGGCAACTAAAAGGGCTGTTTTCTTACCCTCCGGCACCCAGAAGCCGTTACCCAAAGGCCCAATTATGCTAATAGAATCGCCAACTGATAACGTGGTCATCCGCAAAGTTGCAGGCCCGACAGCATAATAGAGGGTCTCAACGGACGTTTTATTTCCTTTGGTGGTGACGTCGGCAAGACTAAAAGGTCTCCGCAGTAGAATCTTTCGCCCAGATACATCGGCCAGATTTTCTGGTATGCTGTCTACTGCCGGCAGCGCAGCGCTGGAAAGGTCTATCTGAACGAACTGTCCCGGCTTGAACTTGGCGAATACCTCTGCGCCATTGCCGGAAAATTCCAGACCAAGGCGATAAAACCGCTGGCCAATCTGCCGATTGGCAGTAACAGCCGCCGAAAAAACTCCCTTCTTGGCTGAGGTTTCAGTCTGTGCCATCGTTCTGTCCTCAAATCCTTTAGCTTGCACTACCAGAAGATTATGTATAACACCGCCGTAAGAGCAATAATCAGGCCACCATAAACATATGTTCGCGGATGCACGCTCGTATCAAGCTCCGAAGTGGGCATGACCACCGGCTCGTTTAGAGGCTTGAACACCGTTATGATAACCATCATGGCCGACAAAACCAGAAATATTAATCCCATATGATGTAAAAATGCCCAGGTGCTAAATTTGTAGATTAGAGCCGGTGCACCCCAAAAGCCCTCAGGTGGCAGAATCTCGGCTGCTTCGGGGTATTTCCTGGTATAATAGTAATTCCAGACCCAGCCGGGTACGCGACAAAAGGCGTAAAGCACAGGTCCTAACAATAAGGCGGCTCTTGCAGCAACAGCAGGAGCTTTCCTAATCGCCAACCCGACCAGAAATGCCGTTACTATCCCTGGTGAAATAAATCCCCAGATTTCCTGGATATATTTGAATACGCCCTTGGCCCTACCAACGATCGGGGCCCAGAGGCAGGCAACCACAACGATAACGGCAGTGGCGATCCGGCCGACCGTGACCTCCTGCTTCGGCGTTATCGTCTTATTGATATATTTTCGATAGATGTCTATGGTGAAAATGGTCGAGGCAGAGTTTAAGCCGGAGTTAAATGTGCTCATCACCGCACCGAGAAGTGCGGCGAACATGACGCCCCGTAACTGCGGCGTAAGAATTTGGCTGATCAAGTACGGGTAAGCCTTATCACCGACATTCCCGCCGAGGGCCCTAATTTGGTCGCCGTAAAGATGCAGAGCCATAATCCCCGGTATGACAATTATAAATGGAATACATAGCTTAATGGCGGCGGCCAGAACAATACCCTTCTGGCCTTCCGCAAGGCTCTTGGCACCGAGAGTCCGCTGAGTGATGAACTGGTTGCAGCCCCAGTAGAATATATTCGGAATCCACAGTCCTCCGATAAAAACGGCCACCCACGGTACGTCAGGATCGTTCCAAGGCAGGACCATGTGAAGCTTGTGAGCGTTTTCGGCAGTGAAGACCTTCCAGCCTTCGATTAATACTGCCGCGCGGACCAGCACCAGGGACAAACACATCAGACCTATTCCGCCGGCTGTAAAAACCAGGCTGCGGCTGGATTGGCCGTTTGAGAGGATCTGTCTTAAGCCACAAACCAGGA
>JBHIDV010000377.1:0-2890 GCA_046760285.1 Sedimentisphaerales bacterium | reverse complement strand
TGCCGAAGGATAATATTTCGATGGGCCCGTCAAATGCCGATTTGGGCCGTTTCGAACCTTTGGCGATGGCCCTAATTTTGCCGGTGGCTCTTGTAAAAAATGTCACTATCTGTGATGTTTCCGAATAATCGACAGCCCGTATGCAAATAGCTGTGTCTTTGATTAACACTGACTAACACTGACCTTAACACTGACTTTAACACTGACTCCCACGCAGGGGTGGGGACTAAACACTGCGTCCTCTGTCCTCTGTTATCTGCCTTCTGTCTTCTGGATTCTGATATGTTTTATTCTCCGGGCTTCAGCAGAAGTGATAGTAAATTTTAGGTTTTCGTAATCGAAGCTCTCTCCGGTTTTAGGAACATAGCCCAGCCGCGAGAAAACAAAGCCGCCTATAGTGTCATAGTCTTCATCCTCCGGTAGATTCAATCCGAGCTGGTCGTTGAGGTCATCGACGTATGTTCGGGCGTCAACCTCAATGGTGTTTTGGTCAATTTTTTTTATCGGTTCAGGCGGAGTTTTTTCGTATTCATCGGTTATTTCGCCAACCAGCTCTTCGAGAATATCCTCTAAGGTAACGATACCAGCTGTCCCGCCATACTCATCGAGCACTATAGCTATATGCTGTTTTTGATTTTGAAACTCATGAAGCAAAACTCGCAGTGGTTTTGTTTCAGGGACAAAATAAGCGTCCCTCATTTTATCGCGGAGCTGGAAGTCCGCTGGATTCTTGCCAATCTCAGTCAGCAGGTCCTTAGCATAAATAAGGCCAACGATGTTATCTATATTGTCCTCATAAACTGGAACACGGGTATGGCCGGCTGTGTTGATAGTTTCCAGAATCATTTGCAAATCGGAGTTGACCTCAACAGCTACTATGTCTGTGCGAGGAGTCATAATTTCATCAGCGGTGGTTTCGCTTAGCTCCAGCACGCTTTCAATCATTTCTTGTTCTTCTTTATCCAGCACGCCTTCGGTTCTCTGCTGCTCCAGGCCGTTCAAGAATTCTTCCTGTTTTTCTTCCTGTTGCTCCTCAGGCGTTGTTTGGGCTACTCCGGACAGGCGTCGAACTAAGCCATCGTATAATCGAAAAACGTAAAGAATAGGTGAGGCTACCATTGCCAAGAGAAATAGCAGTTTGTATGTTCGGCTCAGGATTTTCTCACCTGCATATTTGGCCCAGGCGTGAGGGATTGCCAAGCTGAATACCGAAAATATTGCCATGGCAATAACAAACGCCAGAGCATAATCACCAATGGTCAACTTAGCTGGACGCAGCCCTGCAAAAACCGCCACCAACAGCAGTAGTATGCACATATTAAAAAGGAGCCGATATAAAGAGCAGGTCAAAATTAGTTTCTCAGCGTCTCTTACAATGCTATCGGTGAGGTTTTCTTTATTTGCTGCCTTGAGAGCTTCCTGTAATTTCACGTGTGAAAATATGCGCAAAGCAATAGTATTAACAGAAAAGAATAATGTGCCTCCGGTGAAAAGGCAAATCAACAAGACTGCCCAACCGATATAACCCACTTTTTAATACCTTTCAATAGAGGACAGGAGACAGAGGTCAGAGATTAACCCATAAGATGTTAAATTTTCCGTCTTCTGACATCTGACTTCTTTCATTTGCCATTATTATACACCAGACCGTAACCAAATTGTTGCAAAATTTCGTTTTCGGTATCATGCATTTTTTTTGCCCGTTTCTGCGTGGAATCGTCGAATCCAAGGTTGTGCAGCAAGCTATGTGTTACATAAAGGGCCAGTTCAGCTTCGCTGGAATAGCCTCGCAAATTGGCTTGTTTTAGAGCTAATTCGCCGTTGACAATTAGTTCAAATGTTCTGCTGGATTCGGGATTTTGCTCATCAGACAAATCAAAACTCAAGCAATCAGTAGTAGATTTACGGCTGGTAAACTGAGCATTTACTTTGCGCATTTGGGTGTCGTCAACAATGGCGATACTAATTGTTGCATTGGCGAGTTTGAAACGATTGCAGATAGCTTTAACCAGTTTCTCAACCTTAGGCAGAGACACGTCAATATCTTGGAAATTTTTGGTGATTTGAACGGCTATCATTTTGTTAGTTTATCCGGGTATCAGACAGTGGATATCAGGTAACCAGGACATCAGGTTGTTTTTCCTGGTACCCTGATTTACTGATATCCTGCATCCTGATTTGGGACCCCGCCCTGCGGGAGCCCTCCTAATGACCTGATTTCCTTTTTTCTATTTGCTTCAGAACCATCTGGTGTTTTTGGATATGCGATTCGGCCGTGATAATGTGCAGCCAGGGTTTTTGACATGCTCGTCTCTATCTGACTTAATTCTCGCAGCGAGATGTCGCACTCATCAAATTGGCCGTCCTGCAGACGCTTCATAGCCATATTGTGCACCACTGTTTCTATTTTCGTCGGTGTCGTTTCTGGCAGAGACCTGACGGCACCTTCTACCGTGTCAGCCAACATTACGATGGCCGCTTCTTTTGTTCGTGGCTTTGGGCCAGCATACCTAAACTCACTTTCAGAAGGAGGAGCTTGCTTGGGCTTTCGTCCAGACGACCCTTCGGAGGAAGGAGGAACCCCACTTTGCGAGAACCCGGCCTCGTGTTTCTTTTTGGCCTCATCATAAAAAGGCTCGATCAGGGTGGTGCCGTGATGAGTTTCAATAAATTGCCGAAGTACGGCTGGCAAGCCGTATTCTTTGGCCATTTCTATTCCATCCTTGACGTGGCCTACGATAATCAATTGACTCATGGTAGGTGACAGCTCCTTATGCCGACTGGTCGAACCCATTTCATTTTCCACAAAATAGCCGGGCTTATTGATTTTCCCAATATCGTGGTAATAAGCGCCGACCCGGCACAAAAGGCCATTTCGGCCGATTGCCTC
>JBHIDV010000376.1:0-2908 GCA_046760285.1 Sedimentisphaerales bacterium | reverse complement strand
TAAAAAATTTGTGGTGACAATTATAAAAAGTCCAATTTGCTTGACAGGTTCATCAATTACTACTACAATGACCACCGCTATTTTATAGCTCTTCAAAAGAGGATGTAGCCGATGTCAAAAGGTCCCACGAAGAAGGTAGCGTTCATTTCTTCCTTCCTACCAAGAAAATGTGGAATTGCGACTTTTACCTCTGACCTTATTAATAGCATGGCATTAGCAGCCAAGGGTGACTTTGAACCATTGGTAGTAGCATTACGTTTGGAAGACCATAAATATAACGACCCGGTTAAGTTTGAGATTCGCCAAAACGTTAAAAACGATTACATTTGTGCCGCCGATTATATCAATTTCAGTCACATTGATTTGGTTTCTGTCCAGCACGAATTTGGCCTATTCGGCGGCGAGGCAGGCTCATATCTGAGCTTATTGCTCAACAGGCTAAAGGCTCCTATCCTAACAACCCTCCACACGGTTCTTGAGGACCCCCATCCAGCTTACCATAAGTCATTGGTGGACGTCTGCAAAGCCTCTTATAAAGTAATCACCATGAATGAACGCGGCGTCAGCATGTTACGGGACATTTATGGTATATCCAGCAAAAAAGTAGAGCTGATTCCACACGGCATACCCGATTTGCCCTTCGTGGACAGCAACTATTATAAGCACAAATTTGGTATGGAAGGCCGTAAAACTATCCTGACCTTTGGCCTGCTTAATAAGAATAAAGGCATAGAGGTAATGCTCAAGGCGATGCCCGCTATAGTCGAGGCTGAGCCGTCCGTTCTGTACATAATCTTAGGCATGACGCATCCAACGGTACTAAAACACGAGGGCGAATCTTATAGATTCAGCTTACAGCAGATGGTAAAAGAATTAGGCTTGCAGAAGCACGTCATCTTTCACAACAGATTTGTAGGTGACGAGGAACTGCACAACTTTCTATGCGCGGCTGACATTTATGTCACCCCATATCTAAAGAGGGAACAACTGACCAGCGGCACATTATCGTTTGCGGTGGGCACGGGTAAAGCGGTGGTCTCGACACCTTATTGGGCGGCTACGGAGCTGCTGGCCGATGGCCGGGGTAAACTGGTGCGATTCGGTGATTCGAAACAAATAGCTGAAGCGATAACAGAAATACTTAAGGATGATTTGCTGTTTTATTCACTACGAAGACGGGCCTATGACTATGGCAGGTCAAGAACCTGGCCCCAAATTGGTCAGGTCTACTGGAAACTATTCAGCGCAAAACAAATACCGGTCCGCGTTGCTGCCAGAGTTACGCCATCAGCAACCGAAGCAATTCCAATTATAGAAGTGCCCGAACCCTCTTTAGACCATTTGAAAAGACTGACTGATGAGACCGGCCTATTCCAGCACGCCAAATTTACGATACCAAATCGTGTACACGGCTATACAACAGATGACAACGCCAGAGCTGTAATCGCCATGGCTAAGTATTACGCCCAATACTCTGAACTGGAAGCTCTCCGGATCTTAGATATATATCTTTCCTTTATCTTGCATTCACAAAATAGCGATGGCTCGATCAGAAACTTTATGAATTTTGATAGGACTTGGGTTGAGAATGAGCCGGTAAATGACGCTTTTGGTAGGGTGTTATGGGCACTCGGAACAGTTATTGCCAATCCACCAACGTCGATGTACTTACCTGTTATCAAAGACTGCTTTGACCGGTCCGTCGAACATATCCAGAAGCAGTATCCCAGGGGTATGGCCTATTCGATACTTGGTATGAGTGATTATCTCAAGCAATTTCCCGGAGCCAGTGACATCAAACGGCAGTTGGAAATAGCAGCAGATGGGCTGGTAACTCAATACAAGGAAAACAATTATCCTGATTGGCAGTGGCTTGAAGATGTGTTGACTTATGACAACGCCGTTTTGCCACACGCTCTATTCGTAGCCGGCTTGACTTTGGAGAATAAAAAATACCTCGAAGTTGCGGAAAAGACCTGTAATTTTCTTTTGGATAAAACTTATAATGGTGAGCATTTTAGCTTCATCGGCAACAACGGCTGGTATGAGCGTGGCAGGACAAAAGCTACATTTGATCAGCAGCCTATAGAAGCAGCCAGCACAATTATGATGTTACGAGCTGCTTATGACGCCACTGAAAATGACTATTTCTTGACCCTGCAAAGAAAAGCGTTCGATTGGTTCCTTGGTGAAAATGACTTGCATATGCCGCTTTACGACTTCCGAACGAAAGGATGCTGCGACGCTCTAACGCCTGGCGGTGTCAATGTTAACCAGGGTGCAGAGAGCATGCTGAGTTTTCTGCTGGGCTTGTTGGCCATAGTTGAAAGTTACACTATAGTTGACAAGATAGAGGTCGGTAAAGCTCGCTCCCTGCAGCAAACCAATCTTATAGAGCAAATAATCAAAAAACCAACGCCGATAAAAAGTTTATCTGCCAAGACCAAATCAAAAAAAACTGAGCTCGAAAAACTCACCTGATACCATAGGCCGGTCGATTTTTCGCTTGTCGAATGAAAGTTGCCAGTTTCAACGTCAATTCCTTACGCGCTCGTTTGTCCATAGTGCTTCGGTGGCTCACGGAGCATCAGCCTGACATCTTATGCCTTCAGGAAACAAAAGTTCAGGATATTGATTTCCCAGCCGATGAATTTGAAAGAAGCGGCTACAAATACGTCTTCAAAGGCCAAAAAAGCTATAATGGTGTAGCAACTTTTAGCAAACATCCAATCACAAACATAAAGTTCGGCTTGCCTGATGAGCCCCAAGACGAAGCTCGCTTGATTAAAGCAGAAATCAACGGCATTGTAATTGTCAATACCTATGTCCCGCAAGGCTACCTACCTGAATCTGAAAAGTTCGAGTACAAGCTAAACTGGTTTGACCGCCTGCACCGCTATTTCCAAAA
>JBHIDV010000375.1:0-2917 GCA_046760285.1 Sedimentisphaerales bacterium | reverse complement strand
GTTAAGGTTTCCGCTGCTTTCGTCTTCTGCCGGTGCGGCCAGCTTCGGTCGCACGCGCCGTAGAAAAGCTATACCCACACCAAGCCCCATAATTAGTCCGAAAAGTTGTTCCATCCACTTCCAGTAGTCTAATCCCTGCAGTGCTTTGTATTGGCCGATTGGCCCCCATTGTGCGCGGCCAAGCATGTGGACAAAATTGCCCACGGCAAAACCGATCCCGCCGGCTAAGAAGCCATAAAGGGCCAGCATCAGTGCGGTGCGATCCTTTCGGCGAATTAGATAAACCGCCAGCGCAATGAACAGACCAATACAACCTGACCAGTTGTCACTCCTTGGGGGAGTCATATGCAGTCCGAGCAGGCCGGTCAGGATCGCGTATCCTGCGCACCAGCCGACGGCTAAGGCCGCGATTAACCCACAGGCCGGTCGGCTGCGAGGAACAATAGCCGCATATATACCAGCCACCGCCAAAGCGGACACGGCCGCGAACCAGTCGGTATCGTTCAAGTACCAGTTCCTAACCATCCATACGGTCAAGCCGCTCAGGTCCATCCCCAGCCAGACCAGCCACAGCACCACCAAGGGCCCTGCGAAACGTTCAAGATATGAGCGCGGTTGGGTTATACTCAACGCCAGTATGGCCGCGCCGGTGCCGGCCCACAATCCTCCGACCACGAACAGACAGGCATACCCATAGGCAACATCCGGCAGTGAAGAGCTTGCAGTGTAGCCGGTAATCCGGCCGTAGCTCATCTGCCCTCCAAATGACCACCCTATCGCACCGCACATTGCCATAATGGCCGAGCGCTGCCACCAGTCCGTACGACCGGAAGCAAGGCAAATCGAAAGCCCCAGTAGCGCCCCTGGTACCATCGCCCCGGCTTCGTGACCATATTCGCCCCGGAAGCCCCATCCTACCGACATTGCCAGGGCCGACAATGCGATGCCAGCAACCCGCGGACTCTGTGTGTTGGTTTTAGTTATCATTATTTGCCTCATATTATTTGCAAAGTAGAGTGCTGGTGCCGATTATCTAAGACTTTTATTCTGCTGTTTCTGTGAAGAACGCTACTGGAGGGACATCGCCCATCGTCTTAAGACCAGGGCTTGCCTCAAGAACGGACCTCACCGCGTTGAGAGTGATAGCACAGGTAGCGATGTCACCATTAACACCACCGGCGATTTTGGACTGAATTGCCGGCTCGCCGTCGATCTGAACTTGGTCGTAGGACTCAGGCTCACCGAGCGCAGCCCTGAAAGTTAAAGTAATAACCTCCCTTTCGCCTACAAAGCCCCTGCCGACCTGATGCACTCCGCTGGTCATCCCTTTGGAAACCGGAATGTAGCCGACGTCAATGTCCCTGTCCGCTGTTACCGGTTCAAGTGTTTCGACATTCCGGTCAAGCTTCCAGCCGAGTCTGTTGGCGATAAAATCCACGGACTCAGGCAAACCTACATGTCTTAGTGTACCGCTTTTCTTTTTGGCTTCAAATTCTTCCAGGGTCAGACCAACACCTATTTTTTGTTGGAATGGAATTCGTCGCACCGAAGCATCCTGGACCCTCCAGACTTTTATTCTTTCGACTCTCTGGCATACGCCGGTTAAAACTGTTGGAAGAAAATCCATCAGATATCCGGGATTAACTCCCGTACCAAGACATACAATCCCATTTTCACGACATATTTCATCTATTCGTTTTGAAATTTCAGGTTGAGTATTCCAGGGGAAGAAAAGCTCTTCACAAGTGGAAATAACGTGGATTTTAGCCTTTGCAAGTTCGGCAATCTGGCTCTCGATGGAGACGATACTACTAACAGTCGTAACCAATGCCACTTCAGCTTGTGCCCCCTTGCTTCCTTCGGAAGAAGGAAAGGGGGCAGCCGACTTTCCTTGAATTACCTCATCAAGATTACGGCTGACCGTGATTCCAAGTGGGCCTATGCCGCACAATTCACCGAGGTCTTTACCGGCCTTGTTAGGGTCAGGGTCAACGGCGCCCACGATATTGAAACATCCCCGCTTAATTGCATACTTAACCATTTTCTGGCCCAGCGGACCAATTCCTAAGTGAACGATGTTAATCATGTCTATTTATCCTTTCCTGGCTCAAAGTCAAGAAACTATCGCTGGTAATTGATTATTGGTTATTGATTATTTACAATCCAAGAATAAATAGCCAATAGTAAATAGTCAATAGTAAATCGAAGAAGGGATGTATCGATGAAAAAGCAAATACAGTTGAGCAAAGCAAAATGGTTAGTTGAGCCGGGTTGTGTTGTCCTCGTGACATCCGGCACAATGGAAAATGCGAACTTAATGACCTTTAGCTGGCAAACTCCTGTCAATAGCAGCGACCCCTGCCTCATATTATTGGCTATAAGTCATGCCAGATATTCTTATGAACTGATAAAGCAAAACCGCGAGCTGGTCATCAACGTCCCCGGGGAGGAACTACTCGAACAAACTCACTTTGCCGGTCAGGTGACAGGCAAAAACATCGATAAGTTCAAAGAAAGTGGACTGACTCCAATTGCTGCCAGCACCGTCCAACCGCCGTTGATAAAGGAGTGTCCGGCGCATCTGGAATGTCGGGTGGTCGAGACCTTTGAGATGCAAACACATGACCTACTGATTTGTGAAGTGCTCCGAGCAATAGCCGATACAGACTTGTTCGATGGCAGGTGGATACCGGAAAAGTTCCACACCCTGCACTACCTCGGCGGAAACAAATATGGTCTGATGAGCCGTACCATTGAGGCTTAAGAAAAATTAATCGCAGAGAACACAGAGCTCGCCGAGAAAAAATTGAAATTAGATAGCTCTTCGGTCTCTGCGAGCTCGGCGGTAAAATCAGAAATTCGCCTGTCGCTTGTCGCTTCCCCCTTTCCTTCTTCCGAAGGAAGAAAGGGGGCTTAT
>JBHIDV010000374.1:0-2918 GCA_046760285.1 Sedimentisphaerales bacterium | reverse complement strand
GCTTCTTTTGGATGCGTTTTCTCGGGATTGACAAGCTCAGATATTTTCTCGCTCGGCAGGTCAGTTAAAAGCGTAAAATAATTTTCCATTAAACAATCGGAGATACTCATCACCTTGCCGAACATATCGTTCGGCTCATCGGTTACGCCGATATAATTGCCTTTGGATTTGCTCATTTTCTCTTTACCATCCAGCCCCACAAGTATCGGCGTAGTAATTACGACCTGCGGTGGTTGTCCATATGCTCGCTGGATATCCCTACCCACAAGGTTGTTGAATGTCTGGTCTGTGCCGCCTAATTCAACGTCGCTTCTTATCATAACTGAATCATACCCCTGCATCAGAGGATACAAAAATTCGTGCATAAAAATATCTTCGTCTGCCCGGAGACGCTTTTTGAAGCTGTCTCGCTGAAGCATCTGAGCGACTGTTTTTTTGGCAACGAGTTGAATTATTTCCATCGCGGTCAGCTTCTCAAGCCATTCGCTGTTGTATCTGATCTCAAGTTTGTCCTCTGAAGTATCTAAGATTTTGCCCGCCTGCTGGAAATAGGTCTTTGCGTTCTTTTTAATTTGCTGCGGTGAGAGCATCGGCCGGGTTGTGTCCTGGCCGGATGGGTCACCAATTCTGGCTGTATAATCGCCTATGATAAGCACAGCCTTGTGGCCGAGGTCCTGGAACTGTCGCATCTTTCTAAGTACGACCGTATGGCCGAGATGTATATCGGGGCTGGTCGGGTCCAGGCCGAGTTTTATGCGAAGCTGCTTACCTGCCTTAGCCGCCTCGGCTAATTTTTCTGCCAGCTCCGCTTCGGTAAAGACCTCCACCGTGCCGCGTTTTAGAAGCTTAAGCTGTTTTGCGATTTTTTCAGCCATATATCTCTTTTTGAGAATTAGGGTTCCTAAGCGGCAAGATTATAAAGGATAAGGAAAAAATAAGCAAGAATCAGGCAATATTGTGGTAGGCTATCAGGGTACCAGGTTTTCAGGTTAATTTTGTTTTTCCCTGGTGTTCTGATACTCTATAGCCTGGTTTGCTGACGAGCCAGAAATCTGCACATCCCGGTGGTAAAACCGCCGGCTAAGAACCCCACTTCGCGATGAATTGCAAAGTGGGAACCCCGAAATATTCAGTCCTACGTTTGACGTGGGGTTCCAATTAACTTGATTTACAGTGTTGAATGTGTCAGATGTTAAGAGTAGGCCGCGCATAAAAAAAACCGCTCAGAGCTGAGCGGCCGGCAACAATCCCCAACCTAATCGGGGGCAACATTTTTAACACAAAGCAATATAGCTTATAATCGCCAGGAACAAAATTCTCCTTTTGCTAAGTGTAAAGGGAAGCCATATTTCGTAATAAAATTTCTTCATCGCCCTTTTCGAATAACAAACGTCAAATCCTCCTTTTTCTTGCTATACTGCTATTAAACCAAAATGGCTATCAACTGGCAATAAAAAATCACCTTTGACAAATGTAACTGTTTGTAAATACAGTACTTATACTGAACAAAAAGGGGTAAATTTTTGACTCTGCCAGCTGTCGTTTAGCAGCGTCCGGGACGGACGCAACTAAGCTTTCGTGGTTTTGATAACACGGCTCAAGCCAGCTTGCTGACCGCTTCCGCAACCAGTTCGCCTATCGGCAGGTGCTGCGGACACCGGGCTTCTGCCAGCCTGTAATTGGTGCGGAGCAGTTTGTTTCTTACAGTGCGAGGAATTTCAGCGAAAAGTTCTCTGGCCATTTCCTTTTCGCCGTAGCTATTGTAGTACATCAAGTAGCGCATAATATCGCTCACATAAGGCACATTTGGCAGAGCCGACTGGCAGATGTGCGCACAACCGGCACAATAACTACTACAGGTCGCCTCAGTGTATTGCTTAAAAACTTCTATATCCGCTTGGGTAAGTTTAGTTTTGTCGAGCGCTGCTGCCACGTTTTCGTTTAAGATATGCACATTTGGCATCCCTACACAAGCTGAACTGAACCTTTTATCCTGCAATACGGCTTTTATTTTCGCTTGTCCCTCGGTAAAGCCTCGCTGCAGAAAATAGCTGGCCAGTTTTTTGTCCTCTTCAGTCTCGATTTTTTGTCGGCGTCCCTGAACCTTCATAGCGATAAGACCAATACCTGCTTTATGGCATGCCTCAATAGCAGCGTTCAGCTCTTTGTCCTGCATCAATCGGAAATTGTAGCTGGTCATTATTACATCAATCCAGTCCAGCTTTGCCGCGGCGGCAAGGCTGGGGGCCATATTCGAATGTGTGGTGAAACCAAAAAACCGGATCAGCCCCCGCTTTTTTGCTTCTTTGGCCCATTGTTTTAATTCATCTGTCAATTGAGCAGGGTCATCCAGTACATGAATACCATAGTACAAATCAATGTAATTTGTATTCAGTCTCTTTAGAGAGGTTTGAAGACGCTCTTCTACTGCTGCTACTACCGCCTTTGGCGTCGGCTGCTTTTTTGCTCCTGATGCCTTGGTGACCAGGAACAATTTCTTTCGGACGTCTGGATTCTTTGCCAGAAATTTACCTATGCCCAGCTCCACATTGCCATTTGAGTAGCTATATGCTGTGTCCCAGTAATCAATGCCCGCCTGGAGTGTCTTTCGCAACAAGATTTGGTTCTCGGTGTCAACCCTGAGTGTCCCGAGAGACAGGCACGGAACATCAATACCTGTTTTGCCCAACTTTCGTCTCGGCATCTGTGGGAACCTGGGCTTTTGCGTTTTTTCCGTAGTTTTGTTTTTAGCCGCAGCAAAACCAGTTGCCAGCGGCATGAAAGCAGGGGCCAAACTTGCTGTGCCCATTGCTTTTAGAAAATTCCTTCTGTCGATTTTATCTCGTTTCTCTTTCATCACATTAAACTCCAAAGTAATAAACACTTAAATGAACTGTCGCCAAATTTCAAGCTAAAAT
>JBHIDV010000373.1:0-2921 GCA_046760285.1 Sedimentisphaerales bacterium | reverse complement strand
CTGAAGAAGCTGGAGGCGGTGGCGGTTATAGAGGTACCAGCGATGGGATAAGCGAATGGTTCGGTGGTAAATTGCCACACCTCGCCTGGGTGTACCGCAAAGTCTGGTGGGCCATTGACCTCATCGACGCGCCAATAGTAAGTCTTTTCGAAATCAAGCAGTTGGGCCGGTGTATAGCTGTTGGCATCCTGGGTGATGCCGCCAATGCCTTCGTTGACGTCGGTAAAGTTTTCACTAAGGTAGACCTTGTGCCCGTTTGTTGCTGGTGCATAATCTCCCGGCTTCCAGCTAAGGGTCACATCTTGCGGCACATCTGTCGCTCCATTAGCGGGATTAGGCCTTTTGGCACTTCCCGGCGGTGTTACCAGACCCAACGCATAGTTAATCGCCGCTTCAATCAGTGCATAAGCATTTTCATTCAATACATCATGTGCGTAATAGTGAAAGAACATACCGATGCGAATATCCGCTGCTACCTGAGGACTGCCATCTGCTGGAGGTACAGCCAGCCTAGCTCCCTTTTCGTAGACAAGAATAACATCGTAAGTCTGGCCGTCAGCTAAGGTGGCTGTTGCAATGACGGTGGCCTCTCCGCCTGCGATGCCGTTGGCAAATTGGGCTGTGCCTGCCGAACCCGTGATATTAGTCAGAACGGTCACGGTCCCACTAAGACCTGCGGCCAGAAAATGATCGGGATTGACGATCGTTATATCTGTAGTTGCCACATCGCTTGTTCCACCGCCACCAAGGGTCATGCCCATTTCATCCCAGCAGTAAGGCTCGCCGACGACCATCGGAGTTTCTATTTCTGTGATTTCGTTCCTGACATTCCCTGATCCTACCGACTCGGAAATCCAGACCAAATCCGCAGCAGCAGCGGCGGCTTCTGTGGTTGGTTCGTCTTCATTGTCGTCAAAATACGTTACCGTGTGTCCAAGGCTTTCAAAGAAATCTTTTAGCAAAGCGTCATTGGGAAATGTGGCTACAGTCGGATCATTCACTATAAATAGTATGTCGGCTCCTATGGCTGAAGAAGCTGAGAAACTAAGTACTACCACCAGACAAAGCAAAGTTCCTACAAATTTTTTTTTCAACATAATTTTTTCCTCCAAATAAAGTGCCTGTTACCAGAGTAACAATTCCCCCGTCTGCACGGAGCAAGCTTGCCTCTGCGAAAGCAGGGCAAAAACAACACAACAGAAACTGGAAAACATCAATTTGGGACATAATAATCCTCCTTCAAACAAAACGACCGATTCATCCTTCGTAGTAATACTCCTCTGCGAAACTCGCTGCGTAGCATGATGACTCCTATGGAGAACGGATAAAAACTTCCTGCTCCTCGCGACCTCCATGCTAAATCGAACCACTTTTTAAGGCTTGGCTCTACCTCCTTCCTTCAAGAATCTAAATTTACAATAAATATCTTGATTCTACGGCAGAAAGCCTGCCTTATTGCTTTGTGCCTTACACCATATAAATGCTTCCTCTTAGGAAGGAAAAATCGTGGAAAATCTGGCACTTCAGAAGCAAAAAACCACACACCTTCGTTACCTTAATTTATACCAAAACAGACGCCTTCAATTCAAGCAAAATCTTCGATTTTATCGCCCCTAAATCAGCCTTCATTTAGGCCTCGAGGCTGATGTTTGAAAAACCAGCTAAACTGTAGTTATAAAATATTGGAAAATTAGGGAAATAAATCGCTTGTCGGATATTTTGCCTATTTTAACTAAAGATTTTTCTTTGCTCTTTCCGATACATATATGACCTTTTAGAGACGGTTGTTTACTTTAACACCTAGCCTACTATGAACAGGCTTATGAATTAAGATAGGTAATATAAACAAGCTAAAGAAAATAGCGAGGCTCAGAACATGGTAAAAGAAGACATTTTAGCACGTTATTTACAGCCTCTACTACGGGGCGACAGAAAGGCCTGCCGAGCCGTCATAGAGGAAACCCTGCAGAGTGGCGTACCCGCTAACTCGGTTTATATCCACGTAATATGGCCAATAATGGTGGAGATAGAAAAACTGCTGCGAGTTGATAAAATCAGTCCTACTCAAGAACATTTGGCCACCCGAATTAACCGCACCATTGTAGACCAGCTCCAAAACAAATTGCCGCGCCGGCCAAGCAAGAACAAAAAAATAGCCGTATGTTGTGCACCAGACGAGCTACAGGAACTTGGTGCCCAGATGATTGCAGACCTTTTCGAGAGTGATGGCTGGGAAGTAAGATTTCTGGGTGGTGGTTTAACTAATGACGATATCTATGCCTTCATAAACGAATATGCTCCCGACCTGCTATTAATCTACGGCACCACTCCAAGACAGGCGCCGGATATTCGGCGACTAATAGATACCATAAAGGTTGTAAACGCTTGGCCGCATATGCGCATAATGGTTTCGGGCGGACTATTTAATCGAGCAGAGGGACTCTGGGAAGAAATCGGAGCTGATGCGTTCGCTGCAACAGCGCTTGAAGCGGTGCAGATTGCATCAAGCCATGATGAGATTCCGCGTTGTGAGCGGAGAACCATAAACCGCCGAAAGAAAAGAAGCCAAACAATACCACAGCCTCAATCTAATGAAGTACCACAGCAAGTGCCGGTAGAAGTTACGTAGCAGTTCGTCCCTCGCCCCGTCCTCCGCAGAAGCTCTGCTTCGGAGGATGGATGACTCGATTCTTGATGTCGATGCTCGATGGACGAGGGACGATTGACGAGAGATGATGGACGATTGACAAAAGACTAACATTCAGTCGTTAACTCGTCTGGGCGCTCGTCACGGGCCGCCGTAGCAGGGAAGCTTGCCCACCTCAGGCGGGCCAGCCGTAGACCCAAAAGACGAAAAATATTTAGATGAAAAACCACCGCTGTATCTGTTATTCAGCTATCCATTATCAATTTCGGCACAT
>JBHIDV010000372.1:0-2922 GCA_046760285.1 Sedimentisphaerales bacterium | reverse complement strand
ATTGCCGGCCCGCTGTTTCTAATATCGCTCGGTGCTCACTTTTATGTGAGAATCCGCTTGCGGCCAAAACACGGCTCAGATTTGGATGACTATTATTACGAATTCGAGAACCAGCATCCGGCTTACGCAAAATACACAAGATGGTCAAAAATCACCTTCACCGCTGCAGCCATTGCCGCCCTACTGTTGTTTCTTGCTACAGTAATTTAAATTCACACAAAATAGGCGAGCTAATCTTGTTTTCGCTCCAAAAACAAATTGAATCAACATTGGCTGAAATGTAAGATTGTTCTTGTATATAAGGAGCGACAAAAATCTAAGGAGCTATAATTATGCAGAACAAAGAGCAAATAGGCAACCGTAATGAAGGCTTTAAGAATTTCATTATCGGCTTCTTACTGGGCCTATGCGTGATGCTGGCTATAGCGGCTGCAAGTAGTAATGAAGACGGCCCTGGACAATACCAATGTTGCACTGCTGGTGGTGACGAACTCGCCGTATTTGTTCTCGACACCAAGACCGGACATACCTGGCGGCTGGGCAGAACCGACCATTATGACTTCGGAACACCGCACGCCCGTAAGTCTGTACGGCGTAGTGTGACGCCTTTCATAGATTAGAATAATACAGCGGTGTTTAGTACCCAGATTTATCCGGGGGTTATTTGATTTTAGCCGCCAGTAAAAAGGGCAAGCCGATATGAGCTTAAAAGTACTTGGGATTTCGACCAGTCCAAGGCTGAAGGGCAACTCTGATTTGCTTTTGCGAGAGGCTTTGACTGGAGCTGAGTCCGCAGGCACGCAGGTTGAGTATCTGCGTCTCTGCGATTTGAAAATCGGGCCATGCGTGGAATGCAATTGCTGCTATACGACCGGCAGGTGCCGGGTTGAGGATGATTATCAGATGGTATTAGAAAAGATGCTGGATGCGGATAGGCTGATTTTTGCTACGCCGATATTTTTCATGACCGTCTGCTCACAGGCAAAGATGCTGATTGACCGCGGCCAGTGCCTTTGGGCAGCCAAGCATGTATTGAAAAAGCCTCTTTTTGAAACTGGTCGGCGCGACCGCCGAGCAATGGTTATTGCCGTAGGGGGGTCGGCAAGCACAAAGCAGTTCGACAGCATCCGATTGACTATGAAGGCTTATTTTGATGTGCTGGACATAAAATATGTTGCTAATTTATTCATCAATAAAGTTGATGCTCACGGTGCGATTATGACGCATCCAACAGCGCTGAAAGAAGTTTTCCGGCTCGGCAAAGAGTTAGCCTCCGCTGACACCCTCTTGCCGGAAAAGCCCATCGATGTGCTGTTGACCTGACCGACCTACTACTATTTCTTCACTTCCGCATATCTCTTTGGAATCCGAGTGACACCTCTCAGAGGCGAATTGAATACTATGCCAGTTTATCAATATTTTTCGTGACCTTTACAAAAGCCTCTATGATGTCGTCCATGTCCTTCCTCGGCTGAAGAAAGACTATCTTGCTATCCATACACAGCATCTCTTTTGTGCTGGATGTGAGGTTATCCATAACCGGCAGGTGCCGTAGTGATTCCCGGTACTTTTTGAGTCGAGCTTCTGAGAACGATACTTGAAATGCGTGGGAGTTAAGGTGCTCTTGCAGCATCCCTTCTTTGTGGCATCCTCGTCCGTATCTTCTTTGACCTCCTGAAATAGGAATACCTTCTGCTCGAACAGCCTGTGCAAACTTCGATGCAGGAACATTATGAAAATATTGTCTATCATAATCTAATTCAAAACGGACGTATGTCATTCTCGTGTTTTCCAAGTAGCGCTTTCTGGGTTTCAGGCCGGGAATCTCTGTTAGCTTTCCCTCCAGATATCTTCCATTTTTCTGACGAGTCGCATCTTGCTTCTTAAAACGTTTGAACTGTTCCGTAAGAATGGCAGCCTGAAACTCTGTCATTCGATGATTTGAGCCGGGATAAGGATAGCCTTTTTTGGCTTTTTTTGGGTCTCTTCCATTGTTCACAAAAGCTGCGCATCTGCGCATCAAGTCTTGGTCACTTCCCAGTATGGCCCCTCCTTCACCGGAAACCAGAGACTTCCACTCTTGAAAGCTGATACAGCCTGTAGTGCCAAAGGCACCGAGCTTTTTTCCGTTTACTTCAGCGAATACAGATTGGCATGCATCTTCCACCACCGGAATTTTGTGCTTGTTGGCCACGGCCATGATTTTCTCTATATCCACGGGGAATCCAGCTAAATGAACAGGCAGAATGACCTTTGTATGTTCTGTGATGGCATCTTCTATAAGGTCTGCATTTATTGAGCCGGTGTCCGGGTCAATATCCACAAACACAGGCAATGCATGAGCATTGGTTATGACGTTGATAGTGGCGATAAATGTGTTTGGCGTAGTAATAACTTCGTCACCGGGTCCTACGCCGAGCACATGCAGAGAGGCGCTAAGCGCGGTAGTCCCTCCGTTTGACAAAGCGCAGTAACGCACACCCATAGCCTTAGCAAAGACCTTTTCAAAGTCGTAAACTGCATTGCCTCTCAAGCAGCACCAGTTCCGGCTGTGAAGAGCTTTTAGAAGGGCCTTGTCCTCATTTTCATCGAAAATGGGCCAGGTGGAAGGAAACGGCTTATTGCGCACGGCAGCACCACCGAGGATGGCAAGTTTGTCTGCCTTCTTGACCAGATTTGCATAAAGAGAGCTCGTCCCAGTCGTCGCTAAGGCTGCGCCAGCCAATCCTGTGGAGGCCTTTTTTATAAATGACCGCCGGGTTAATGAAGGTTTTCTCATAATACACCTCCGCTTATGATTCTGGATATAGAACGAGGACAGAAGACAGAGGACAGATTTCTGTCTTCTGATTTCTGACTTCTGACTTCTGAGCTCATCCGCACACTACCTTTGAAGATGTTCGCGGATCTTTTGGTAAATAA
>JBHIDV010000371.1:0-2953 GCA_046760285.1 Sedimentisphaerales bacterium | reverse complement strand
ATAATTGTTCCCATTCTTCGTTCAGCCAAGCAACCCGCAAAGCCAACACCGATGACGAACCTAAACGAGTCTATATCATACCCGACTGTTTCAAACGCTTACCTACCACATTTTTACACACTCCTTCCGCTGAACCAGAGCTTATATCATAACCTTTAGCCCTAAATACATCGTAACGCATCTGCTGCCCGTTAACCAAAATATGGCGATAAAAGGTCCCAATCGCTTCTCTTTTACTACCGTGATGCCTTTTACGCTGCTGCAAGGCCAGGTTTCTATCCTCTACTACCATATCAGTAAGTAATATCACCGGCTCATTATAACCTCGGCTATGATAGGCTACCCCGTACAATGGTCTTTCCACATCCGGCAAATATACCTTGTGATACACCAACCAATCGCCGGTAGCAGCAAATAGATGTCCCACCAAATCACGCAATATCATCCGCACGCCATTTTCTAATATCACCATCCTATCGCCACGTTGGCGAATGATAAAATGGTATTTACAGGCCAAAAACGCCTCTATGAGGTTAATTCTATCACCTCCTGGAGGCACTGCTTGGCTTGCCCTGGCAGGAAAACATGAGATAGGATGCCCTTCAAAGAAAAAGGAAATTGGGCTGTTGGGGAGAATTTTCTTGACTTTTCGCTCTTCATAGGTGGGGCATCGTGAGGCTTTTGTGAAAAATCAGTCACTAATAAATATATCTGCCGCTTTGTTAGTATCCTCATCACATGATGCGAGGACGTTAGAGTCAAACCCAAATCCTGTGCCGGCGCAGGATGTTGATGGTGATTTTGAAAAAAATGTAAAAAAATTTGTAACCGTTCAGGCCATTAGTTGGTCTGAGGCAGAAGTGAGAGAGTAGGAGTTTGGAAATAATAAGCACTCAAGGCGTTTTGAAGGAATTGCCCACTGGATCGGCCTTGCTTTCGACAGGCAGCCAACGTCGTCCAGATACGTGCGTTCCATTGTCGGCCCATCAAGGAACGGCTGCCTTGTGTAATCCGTCGGTCAATAATAACTTGACGAAGAGCTTGCTCAGCAGCATTGTTAGTTGGTGGCACGGCACAATCAAACAATAACCGAAACATCGCATCGCCATGCTTACAAAAGCGCTTAGAAATCGCAGCCGACTTCGACGGCAAATCTGGTTGTTTTGTCACCGCCGATGTCCGTATCGAAAATAACAGGTATCTTTTCTCTTCGAGATGAGGCTGAACTATTGTGGGCGGTGCCGGAATTAACTGTTGCCAAAACAAACGCCAAAACCCCCAAAACCGAAATCTGTCCTATACTTGTTAGAAACTTCGCCCCAATCATACTTTAACCTCCCGCTTCAAAGATTTTGTTATGGAATCATTTGCCAATATAATGCAATGCTGAATTTTGTCAAACCAAATCCATTTATTTGATAATTGTATGTACAAACGACGCACGTTTTGCCGATAAAAAAATACTGAAGCTGAATTTACTGGGCAAGTAATATGGCGCAAGTAAAAACTGACAAATTGTTAACAAGTGCTTTAAGGCCCGAACGCTTTAGGAGCTCAGCGATGTATATCATACCAGCCATTGACCTGCTGGCGGGTAAATGTGTAAGACTCATACAGGGCCAGTATCACCGCCGGATAACCTACCGGAGCAACCCTCTCCAGCAGGCGGAGCAGTTCCGCTCAGAAGGAGCCGAATGGCTACATATTGTCGATCTGGATGGAGCCAGAGTCGGAAAGCCTGTCAACACCGGTGCCATATCAGCTATAGCCGGCCTTGGACAATTCAAAATCGAAGTGGGCGGCGGACTGCGCGATGAGGCCTCCCTAAAACAGTTGCTTGATATGGGCGTCCAGCGGGTAATAATCGGCACCAAAGCGGTGAGCGACTTCGAGTGGTTCAGCCAGGTGGCTGAGAAGTTCAGCGGCAAGATTGCGCTGGGCCTGGACGCCCGAGGCTCGAAGGTCGCTACTCACGGCTGGACGCAGGATAGCCCACAGCTTTTGCTGGAGTTTGCAGCCGAAGCGGCAAAATTACCTCTGGCTGCGATAGTATATACCGACATCAGCAAAGACGGCATGATGGCCGGGCCAAACTTTGAAAGAACAAAGGCACTTATCGAAGCCGTGGACGTGCCGGTTATTGCTTCCGGCGGCGTAAGTACGATAGACGACATTAAAAAGTTAGCCGAGTTGGGAGCCGAAGCCGTAATAATTGGCCGAAGTCTATACGAAGGCACACTCAAACTTTCCGAGGCGATAAATGCTGTGGAAACTGCATGAACTACTTGTCTCGCGTCCACCGTAATTAGCGTACGGGGACAGGAAATCAGGATATCAGGTAATCAGGATGCAGGTTATTAGAGTATCAGGTTATCAGGGAGAGAAGCGATATGGTATTTCATTCTCCTGATGGCCTGATACCCTGATGCCCACTTCCTGATACCCTGGTTACCTGATGCGCTAATATTTTTTCCTCCGTCGTCCCTCGTCATTCCTTCGCCCCGTGCTTACGCAACAGTTCAACGATTTCGGTGTAGCCTCGATCAATAGCAATGTCCAGAGGTGTCCGGTCCCATTTGTTCTTTGCATTTATGTCGGCACTCTTTGTAAGGAGCAGCTCGACAGTATCTCTGTGGCCCTGACGGACAGACAAGTGCAGTGGTGTTTGGCCGGTGTTGGTTTTTGCATTGACATCTGCACCCTTGGCAATAAGTAGTCGAACAACATCAGGCTGGGGCTTATACCGACCGCTGGCATGGTGGAGAATTGTGCAGCCAAATGAACATGTAGAGTTCACGTACGCACCTCTGTCGATGAGCAGCTTCACAATAGTATAACCTGATTCCCCACGGGCCCACCTAGCGGCCATAGCTAGTGGGGTCCCAGACCATTTGTCTTTTGCATCTATATCGCTCCCCTTTGCAATGAGCAGTTCTGTCACCTCTACGAGACC
>JBHIDV010000370.1:0-2956 GCA_046760285.1 Sedimentisphaerales bacterium | reverse complement strand
GCTCGCGCCGAGGCCCAGGCTGTAAGCGACTTTTTGACTACCAGTGTTCTTAGAGCGACCAACCCGGTGGATAGTGAGGCCAAAGCAGGAACGGTCCTTTCTGTTCTTGATGCTGTCTCTGAAGGATTGGAAGGAAGGTTCAAAGATAGGCCCGTCGTCGAGGCACCGATCCGCTATGAGTTGGGGATGGCGTACTGGCGGCTCGGTCAATTAGATACAGCCGAAGAACACCTGAAACGTGGGCTCCAGATAGATGTAATCCCAGATAAAGTTCAACCTATGCAAACCCTCGGTCAGGTATATAGAGGGCAGGGAAGATTAGATGAGGCCGAGTTACAGTGCAAAAAAGCATTAGAATTGGGTCTGCGCCTTCTCGGTGCCGAACACGAGAGAACACTTTGGTGCATGAACGCCCTTGCCGCTGTATACGGGAAACAGGGACGGTACGACGAGGCGGAGTCACTCTATAAAGACATGCTTTCGATAAGCCGCCGGGTGTTCGGGGAGAAGCACGCGACCTCCAAGCTGTCTACGGGCAACCTTGCAAACATCTACAGAGACCAAGGGCAGTTTGATGAAGCCGAGAGGCTCTTTCTCAGATTGCTGGAACTGTGGCCCGACATAGTCAATGATCAAACGCACATGTCATTCTACACGTCCTGCTTGGCTGCTATGTATGCACAGCAGGGACGATATGAAGAGGCAGAGTCCTTATTTCTAAAGGTTCTGGAGAACCGGCGTATCCAACGGGGTGATACACACCCCGGCACACTGAAAATAGTAGACGCCCTTGGTAGGCTGTACAAAGATCAGAACCGCTACGATAAGGCGGAAGCCTTTTTAATGCGTGCCGTTTGGGGCAGACGCCTTATACTCGGCGATGAGCATCCGGATACGTTGGATTCTTGGAACAGCCTGATCGAACTTTACGAGGCCTGGGGCAAGCCGGAAAAGGCCGAGCAATGGCGGACAAAGCTCCCTTCTAAGGAAAGCATAGAGAAGCAATGACCAGCGCTGCGTGATACCGAAATAATCATCTTCATTGTTATATCATTTGAGAAATTTTTGGCCTTGAATGAACCCGCAATTCCGTCTATAATTCAAAGTCGGTTTAACAAGATTAAGATAACACCCTAATTGAAGCTCCTTGGCTAACTTCTATTATATGAGTTTAGGCCAACGTAGCTCAATGGTAGAGCTCTGGTTTTGTAAACCAGTGGTTGTCGGTTCGAATCCGACCGTTGGCTTTAATTCGTGATGCGTATTAAGTATTGCGTATATCGTGTCCCATTAGTTTTCTACGCGATACTCAATACGCACGACGCAATACGAGGTTAAAAGACTATTGCGGCGTAGCCGACACTATCAGTACTTGAAGTTCCCATCTTCTGAATCATTACCTCATTGCTGTTTGTGTGTGCAAGCAATACGCCTTTAGTTTTGCCGAGCTTTTTTGCTGCTGCGACCGTTGCCGCCGCTGCGCCAGCTCCACAAGCATTGTGGTTCTCAGCCGCACTGGCAAGCAAACCTTGCGGCTCAGCCTTTAAGGCCAGCTCAATGAATTTACGGTCGTTGACTTTGCTGGCCCACTCCAAGGCCTCGGCACCTGTTCCCATGGGCACAAAGCCATAACGCGGGCCGTAATGCGTTAAATCGGTCGAGCCAATACAAATGATTTTCTTTCCGGCTGGCGCGATAACCTCACCAATAGCTTCACCCAATGAAATCGCCTGTTCGTTCGGCGGAACGATTATCGGCAGTATCTCTGCATCAGCAAACAGATACTGTATGAATGGGACCTGTACCTCGATGCTGTGCTCTGTTCTGTGGGCCAACGAATCACTAACAGCCAACTTTTTCTCAACCAACCGGTCGGTCAGCTCTCTATCAACGGCTGCTTTTCCAAGTGGTGTTTCCCAAAAAAATTCGTCACAGACTACAGGTGCCGGACCGAAATAGCCGTGGGCGGCTCCGAATACCACAAAGGTATGAACCTGTTCGTGCCGCTGTTTCACTGCCCAGAAGACCGACGCCGCCAAAGACCCGCTGAAGGTCCAGCCGGCGTGAGGGACAATGCCAGCTACTATGGTTTCAGGTAATGAGTCGACCAACCTGCCACGGTCCGACTCGGATGGAAGACACTGATTGATTTCATCCACGCAGAAACTTTCCTGGCCTGGATAAAACTGGCCTGCAACAATAGCTTTCCTTGCTTGCATTTTTGACACCTATTAGCAGAGTTGTTCTTGCATTTATGGTACCGAACCGCTATTATCACGATGCAATTTGAAATTCCGAAATATTCTAAGTTATTAGGAAGAAAAAAACAAATGGTATCTAGAAAGAAAGCTGCCATAGCGGTGGTGATGGGCTCGGATAGCGATATGGATGTAATGCAAAGCTGCATTGATACGCTTTCGGGCTTCGGCATTCAGCCGGTGGTGCGAATAATTTCAGCACACCGCACGCCGCAAATAGCTGCTGAGTTTGCCGAAAACGCCGCTAAAAACGGGATAAAAGTCATTATTGCCGCTGCCGGCATGGCTGCTCACTTAGCAGGTGCTCTGTCGGCTCGAACCACGCTGCCGGTAATTGGAGTGCCTTTAATCTCTGCAGGCGGATTAAAAGGGATTGATGCGCTGTTAAGTACGATACAGATGCCGCCCGGCGTGCCGGTAGCAACTATGGCTATCGGAACAGCAGGTGCCAAAAATGCCGCTCTCTTTGCCATACAAATCTTAGCCCTGACCGACAAAAACCTTCACGAAAAGTTGTCTGAGTTCAAAAAGACGCAGGCAAAAAAAGTGGTCGAAAAGGACTCAGCCTTGGGGTAAGGCTGCCTACCCAGATTAACACAATTCAGAACTAAAATTATCCAGAATTTAACAAAATTGGCATATTTGGGTAATTTTTCAAAGGCCATAACCAATCTCTGTGCGGAAAATGCGGCTCATAA
>JBHIDV010000369.1:0-2961 GCA_046760285.1 Sedimentisphaerales bacterium | reverse complement strand
TTCTGTCTTCTGTGTTCTGTCTGTCGTGATGCTTTGCGGCTGTAAGAGTAGAAAGACAGAAGAGTTAGATTCTGGAGGAAAAGAATTACTACTTTACTGCGGTGCTGGTATTCGCCCACCTGCAGATGAATTGGTAACAGCTTTCGAGAGTAAATATGGCGTGAAAATCGCTGTGGATTATGCCGGCAGCGAGGTGCTTTTGTCCAAGATAAAGCTAACCGGCCACGGCGACCTCTATATGCCGGGCGACAAGCACTATGTCGAGCAGGCTGCCAAGGAGGGTATGATTCTCTCGCAGCGCTCTGTCTGCTACTGGATTCCTACCATTCTGGTTCAAAAAGGCAATCCAAAAGAAATCTACAGCTTAAAAGACTTACTCCGGCCCGGCATAAAGTTAGGCCTGGGCGATGCGAGCGCTTGTGCCATAGGTAGAACATCCCAACAAATACTTGCTAAAAACAAAATCTTATGGGAGGACATAAAAAATAATGTTGTATATCAATCACTGACCGTTAATGAGTTAGGCATGCAAATACAGGCAAAAGCGCTGGATGCCGTTATTGTTTGGGATGCGATGGCCAGATATTACGTTCAATATGGCGACCAGATACCTATTGCTCTTGAGCAAAATATTATTTCTACCGTGGATATATGCGTGCTGAAATTCACCAAACATAGAGAACTGGCTGAGAAATTTGTCGATTTTGTCAGCTCTGAATTGGGCCAAGAAATTTTTAGAAAACACAAGTACAGCACTGAGCCTCCGGCTGACGATTTACGATTGCCGATTTCAAATCGAAAATCCAAAATCGAAAATTAACTTGCTTCCCGCGAGGCGGGGCCCCAAAGATATTGGAGATTAGTTATGATAACACAGTTGTCTAATCCGTGGTGGATTTTTGTAGTATTAGGTATCTGTGCAGGTATTCTTAGCGGTGCATTGGGGTTGGGCGCCGGGATTATAATTGTTCCAACGCTGGTGTTACTTTGCAGCTTTGGGCAGAAAAGTGCTCAAGGAATGGCCTTAGCAGTGATGGTTCCTATGGCACTGGTCGGAGCGCTTCGATACTGGAAGAACCCGGAAATCCCGATGAACGTAGGCGTCATAGTGTTGATCATAATCGGTGCTGTGGCTGGTACTATTGCCGGGACAGAATTAGCCGCCCGGCTGCCCGCCCATGTGTTGCGAAAGGCATTTGCCATTTTTCTGGTAATAGTAGCTGTGCGAATGTTCATAAGCCCCTCAAGACCGAATAAGATAGAACTAAGCGATAGTGTGACAACTCAAAAAGGAATAAACTTAGTTGAACCTGGAGGTATAGATAATGAAGCAAGTAACCAGTAATACGACTGTGCGCATTTTCAGTGCCAAGGCATGCGCAGCGCCTTTGGAAAAAGCCGCCAAGTTGTTTGAGCAGCAATCAGGTATACACGTAGAAATCAGTGTATGTAGTCGTCATTGTGCTAAACCGATTGCGGAAGAGGCTACCGGAGAAACTGGCGGTGACGATTTTCTGCTGGAAATTGCCGATGCTGCGATACATGACCTGGCTATAGCAGGTGCCGAGTATTTACTTGACGATGGCGAGGTGAGAAAAATAGTGCAAAGGCATCAGCGTCGTACCATTGCTTACCGCAGCTCAGCTATTATTGTGCCTGCAGGAAATCCCAAGAATATACGCTGCGTGGAGGATTTGGCTAAGCCAGGCGTGCGGGTGGGTGTATCGGTCATAGATTGCCTGAAAGGATTGTGGGAAGATATCACCGGAAGATTGGGCCTTTTGGATAAAATTCGACAGAATATTTGCTATTACGCCAACGGCTGTGTGGCTATTGTGGAAGCGGTGGCGACAGGCCAGGTGGATGCAGCTTTCGGTTGGACAGCTTTTGAGCATCTGGCTCCAGAAAGAATAGAAATCATTAAGATGCCCAGAGAACAACAGGTATCGAGGGGAACATGTGTAGGGGTGCTATCTTTCAGCAAAGCTCCTGTTGCTGCAAGACAATTCATGGATTTTTTAGCTTCTCCGGTGTCACAGAAATTCTACGAGGAATATGGGTGGTTCGTTCCAGCCCCCCCTGTTGCCAGCAGGCGAGGTTGAGGAGCTATGTTATGGTTTTTCTGGAAAACTTCTACAGCTTTTTGCTTCTGGTGCATTTATTCGCGACCTTTGTCCTTGTTGGTAGCATGACACACAATCTCTTTTGTGTCATAGACTATATGAGAGGTAAATTCAACCGAAAAAAACTGGAGCAACTGTATGTCACAGTATCGGTGTGGTCCTACATAATTGTTTACGCTGTTGGCGTTTTAATTTATCCTGCTTTTAGGGTTCGCATTCGTCCGGACTTCGATGGGGATCTTCCGTGGGCCACCGGACTGTTCGAGGTTAAGGAACATTGGAGTGTTGTCGGTTTAGCGATGTTCTTCGTGTATTACTTTCTGCGCAAAAGTTTCCAGCCAGATAACGAAAAGGAAAAACTCTTCCTTTACGTGCCGTTTTGTTTTCTGCTAAATATAATCCTTTGGTACAAGGTTATCGTTAGCTGTTATCTGACGCTGCTGAAAGGCTCCTGGTAATGAAAAAATCAGATACTACCTATATCATTGGGTCTATTTTTTCAGCTACGACGGCACTTTTCTACTGCTGCACGATGTGGCTGTCCATCAGGTTACCACGATATTATCCTTTGCAACACTCGTGGAAATGGGTCAATGAAAAAGGTGTGCCTTCGCAGGGCTGGTACGGCATGCAGGCTTTTGCCTTCTTGGCAGCGGGGGCTGTTAGCTTTGTAGTATACTTTATCCTACTCCACCTGTTTGCAATAAGCGAGGCCGCTGAAAAGACTCTCAAACCTGCTCAGACTAAGATACTTGGCGTGGTGGTGACTCTTATTATAGTAATCTGCATGGTATATATGCTCTATCACGAATTTGATAAGTGGGGTATTTTTTAAAGT
>JBHIDV010000368.1:0-2980 GCA_046760285.1 Sedimentisphaerales bacterium | reverse complement strand
AGCAGCAGAGCTCGCAGCCGTCTGAATGGCAACATGCGGCGTCAGCCCCCGCCGTTTTGCTTGCCCTTCTACTTCTTGCGAAGCAAGACGAGGGGCTTGGCGAAACGAAACAGCGGCCGTGCCGCTCGAAGCTGCGGCTTCGGTGACTAAGTTAGTGCCGAAATAAGCGTCAATTTCTCCGCCTAAACTGCAAAGAACATCAGCAGCTTTGGCCGCATCAATGGTGCTGCCGCCGCCGAAGCTAATGACTACCTCCACGTTGGCGGTCTTTAGCTTCTCGGTGATACGGAATAGGTCCTGCCGGGGGCAGTTGGGCCTGGCACCGGGGATTTCTGCAACTAAATCCACTCCGGACTGGGCTAATGAATCACTTATAATCCGAACAAAGTTATCGCTGCCAGCAAAGGTGTCACGTACCAAGGCAGCTTTTTTCCCAATACGCGCGACTACCTCACCCACTCTTGGAAGAACGCCTGTGCCGAATAAGTACGAATCACCTTTGAATTGGCGCAACACAGCCCGTGCCTTATCGAAATCGGTCATTTTTCACCTCTTTTTTCAGTTTGTTTATATCATAGATTATAATATAGTTTTCGCAACGCCATAATATTTTTTTTACGTGCCGGTCTCTACTTATGCGGACCGCTGCGACGAAGCGCTTGACTAAATTTCGCGGTGTACTAAAATCACTTCAGCTTGTGTGGTCATCCTGCCCCTGCGCCAGGGCAGAGTAAACTGCTATAACAGAGGGCTTGATTATGGACAGGGTAAAGTATGTTACCGTTATTTCAACAGTAGTAATGATTTTGTCCGGTTGTGTAATTATGGAGAATGTAAGTATGAGTTTGGAAAAGAAAACCTTTGGCCAAACCCCCGAAGGAAAGGATGTAACATTATATACATTGACCAATAAAAATGGGCTCCGTGCGCGGGTTATGGACTACGGGGCTATCTTAGTGTCACTGGAGGTGCCGGACCGCGATGGCAAATTAGCTGATATTACGCTCGGCTTTGATGAGCTGGCCCCTTACATCGAAAGAAACCCTATGTTTGGCTCCACCGTTGGACGTTATGCCAACCGTATCGCCAACGCTAAGTTTACCCTGGATGGCGTTCAATACAAGCTGACCGCTAATGCCGGAAAGAACCATATCCATGGCGGCCGAGAAAAAAGGTTCGACAAAGTCATGTGGAAAGGACAGGAGTTTCAAAACGATGAAGGTGTAGGCGTAAGATTTACCTATCTCAGTCGCGACGGCGACGAAGGTTTTCCCGGTAATCTTAACTGCACCGTAACCTACACATTGACCAACAACGATGAGCTGAAGCTTAGCTATGAGGCTACGACAGACAAACCTACTATTGTTAATCTGACCAATCATAGCTATTTTAATCTTGCAGCCGCTGGCAGTGACGATATTCTCGGCCATGAAATTTTTATCAATGCCGACCGCTATACGCCTGCGGGCGAAGGGCTCATCCCCACCGGCGAAATCCGCAGCGTCAAAGGTACACCTCTGGACTTTACTCAGCCGAAAACCATAGGCGCAAGAATCAATCAACTAACACAGACACACGGCTACGACCATAATTATGTGCTTAACCCGCCGCCGGCGGACGGTTCGCTCAAACTGGCTGCTCGCGTCTATGAGCCGACAACCGGCCGGGTTATGGAAGTTTATACCACCGAGCCGGGTATGCAGTTCTACACCGCTAATGGCCTGAGAGCAGTCAAAGGTAAGGACGGAAAGCTCTACCATAAACACTATGGCTTCTGCCTGGAAACCCAGCACTTTCCTGATTCGCCCAACAAGCCAAATTTCCCCTCTGTAGTGCTGCGTCCCGGCCAGACGTACCATAGCCAGACCATATTTAAATTCTCAACACGATAGACGAGGGGCGGTTGGGTAAAGGACGCCGTTTGCAGCAGTTATGAAAATCGTTATTGCAATGGACTCATTCAAGGGCACTATCAGTGCCTGCGAAGCGTGTGAGATAGTAGCGCAAGTCTTGGCTGAACTTGCAGCCGGCGCTCAACTGGTTATAAAGCCCATGGCAGACGGCGGTGAGGGCACCGCCGAGGCAATGCTTAAATCAGTCTGCGGCCAATGGATACCAAGGACCGTGACAGGACCGCTGCCTGATATGAGCGTACAGGCAGGCTTTGCCTGGTTCGAGGGGTCGAGATGGCCAGTGCCAGCGGACTTAGTCTGCTTTCTAAAGACCAATATAATCCTATGAAAACAACCACCTATGGGACGGGCCAGCTTATGAAAGCTGCACTTCGATACCAGGCCCGCAAGATTCTGTTGGCAGTCGGCGGCAGCGCCACCGTAGACGGCGGAATCGGCGCAGCAACGGCACTGGGCTGGAAATTCCTCGATTCCGAAGGAACTCAGGTCCCGCCGTGCGGTGAAGGGCTGGCCAAAATTGCACAAATAGTCAGACCGCCGAAGGCAATTGACATTGCTGTGGAGGTTCTTTGCGATGTACAAAACCCTCTCTGCGGCCCAGACGGGGCTGCCAGAATCTACGGCCCACAAAAAGGGGCAACAGCAGAGATGGTAAACAAATTAGAGGCTGGTCTTGCTAATCTGGCCTGTTTGGTTCGCAAGCAACTAAACTGTGAGATAGACATTGCCGGCGCTGGAGCTGCCGGCGGATTAGCCGCAGGTGCGGTAGCCTTTATGAATGCAAAACTTGTATCCGGCATAAAAACAATCATAAGCCATAGCAGGCTCGAAGCCGAGCTGGTAGACGCCGACTGGATTGTTACCGGTGAAGGTTGTTTCGACCGGCAAAGCCTCTATGGAAAAGTAGTCTCAGGCATAGCAGAAGTTGCCCGCCGTACCAATACCGCCGTGGCGGTCATCGCCGGGACGGTTGACTTATCACGGAAAGATTTCCCAAAGCTGGGAATCGCCACAGCTATTAGCTGCAAACCAGAAAATATGTCTCTTGAAATCGCACTTAATAACTG
>JBHIDV010000367.1:0-2983 GCA_046760285.1 Sedimentisphaerales bacterium | reverse complement strand
GGAAGCGACTTCCTAAGTCTTGACGATTCCAACGAGTTTCCAAACCCGTGGGTTCGCAGCACCTGCGGCATTGGGCATTTGCCGTGCAATGGACTGCTTTACTGCGGCCCGCCGGCCTGTTCGTGCTGCAACTGGGTAATGCTCAACGCACTAAACGCCCTGGCCCCGGAGCCCGGCCTGGCCTCGTCAGGACAGGTGCCCAAGGTCAGGCAGAAGATACAACTTGATAAAGGCCCCGCATACGGCCAAATCGATAATCTGGAATCTCAGTTCTCAGACTGGCCGACCTATCGGCACGACGCCGGCAGAACGGCAGTCACCCGCACTACGGTCCCAGCCGAGCTGCAGCCGTACTGGCAAGCTGAGGTCTCGACCAAACCCAGTGCGCCGGTAATCGCAGCAGGCAAGGTCTTTGTGGCGGACATCGATGCCCACACCGTCTGCGCGTTCGATGTCTCCGATGGGCAACTGTTCTGGAGCTACACCACGGCCAGCCGAGTCGATTCTCCACCCACCTACTACAAAGGCCTGCTGTTATTCGGGTCGCGGGACGGATGGGTATATTGCCTGAGGGCCTCCGATGGCCAGTTGGCGTGGCGTTTCCGTGATTTGTCCGACCGGATGATTTGCGCCTACGAGCAGGTGGAATCGGCCTGGCCTATCTGCGGCAGTATCCTCGTCAAAGATGAAATCGCTTACTTTGCAGCCGGAAGGAACTCATTCCTGGACGGCGGAATTTTCCTCTATGGCCTGGACCCGCAGACCGGCCGCGTGATATACCAGCGCCGCATGTATGGGCCCTACGATGAGCAGGGCCATCCGATTATCATCAGCAGGTTGACCTCGGGCGCTGGGCTCGATGGCTTTAAGAACGATATCTTCCTGACGGATGGGCAATTTCTCTATCTCCGGCAGCAAGCCTTCAAGTTCGACCTGACGCCTCTGAGGCCGCAAGAGCCCCGTCCGCCGCACCTGATTGCTTCGCCGGGCTTTCTCGAAGCGATACCCCACCACCGGACGTTCTGGACAATCGATACCACAATCCGGTATGATATTACAGCGGGTCGACAGGCTGCTCACGGCGACATATTAGTTTTAGACGGCAGACAATTCTACGAAGTCCGCGGCTACAGGCCTGCCCGGGTCAGCCCGTTTGACCCCCGGCCCAACGGCTATACACTGTTTGCCGGTGTGTATCGCCAGGTGAACAAGACCGTCAAGCAAGGCAAAAGGAAGGTGGTTATTCGAAGCGTGGCCGAGCAGCGATGGACCAGCCACATCCCGCTTGCCGCCAAGGCCCTGGTCCTGGCGGACGAGATACTATTCGTCGCCGGCACGCCGGTAGCCTTTCCAGCCGATGACCTGGCCAAGGCCTACGAGGGCCGAATGGGCGGCGTGCTGTGGGCGGCCTCGGCAGCGACCGGCGAAAAGCTGGCAGCCTGCAAGCTCGATGCGCCGCCGGTCTGGGACGGTATGGCGGTGGCCAACGGACAGCTCTTTATCTCGCTTCAGGACGGACGCGTAATCTGCATGGGCGGAAAGTAAACTCAGCAGACCAATAGATATACTTCATTTCGTTGTTGTATCCGGCTAAATGCTGTATACTAACCTGAACTATTTTTTTAGCCTGGTAACACAAAGGGGTAAAATAATATGACTGAAGAGAAAAATAGTCTTAGATTAGAATCTATTGGCGAACAAATTAGACAGCCATTACGTTTATTCGCAGAGAAACTTACAGAGGGCTTAGGAGACAATCTGCAAAGCATCACCGTGGTCGGCAGCAGTTTGACGGGTGATTTTAAGCCCGGCCAAAGTGACATCAATACTGTCCTGGTCCTCGGCAAGCAGACCACCAGCTCGCTCAATGCCATAGCCCGTCTGGCTAAGCCTATGAGCAAAAAGAAAATTTCGGCACCGCTGCTTATGACGTCCTCTTATATTGAACGGTCACGTGACGTATTCGCCGTTGAGTTTTTAGACTTTCAACTAAACCACCAGACCCTCTTAGGCAGCGACCCTTTTGCCTCGCTTAGCTTTAACAAAAAAGATGTCCGGCTTCAGTGCGAGCGAGAGCTAAAAGCGATGCTCATCAGATTAAGGCAGGGCTACATCGCCGCAGCAGCCAACAAGAAGCTCGTCCGAGACATCCTCATCTCAGCAGCAAAAGGCCTTCTGCCGCTTCTGCGAGCAATGTTGTACCTTATGGATATCGACCGACCCATTAGAGCTGAGCCGACATTCAAAAAGGCTGCCAGCGAATTTTCGCTCAATATGGACTCTCTGCTGACCGCTGGAAAATGGCGATACGAAAAAACTCGTGTAAGTGACGATGAAATGAAAGCCGCTTTTGAATCTGTCTATACAACCATTGACCAACTGGCGGTGGTTGTGGATAAACTTGAGGTCTGATTATGCATTGCTTTGTAGAAAATATCGTAGACCGTCATTTCAAGCCAAAACCTGCGGTAAAACCGCAGGCTAAATATTTAGCCCCGCGTTTTACGCGGGGTTCCGACACTTTGGTCGAAATAACTCATGGTCTTTTATACAGAGTATTTTTTGTGCTCATAGTAACATTGCTGGTATCAACACTCGGCTACGTCAAAGCTGATTTGCCGACACCTCGCCATTATGTCGAAGATTACGCCAATGTGATAAACAGCTCCGATAAGCAATCTCTAAATGGCGTCCTGCAAGAATTAGAGCAAAAGACCGGGGCCCAATATATCGTCCTGACGGTGGATACCACCGGGGGGCTGCCGATTGAGCAGTTTGCCATTGAATTAGCTGAAAAATGGAAGCTGGGCCAAAAGGGCAAAGACAACGGCCTGCTTTTTGTCCTGGCAAAAAACGACCGAAGATGGCGATTCGAGGTCGGCTACGGGTTGGAAGGTTTCGTAACAGATGTGTATTGCAGCCGAATCGGAAGAGACCTCCTTGTGCCATATTTGAAAAAAGGCGATTACAGCCAGGGAATTTA
>JBHIDV010000366.1:0-2983 GCA_046760285.1 Sedimentisphaerales bacterium | reverse complement strand
TGTCGGCGATGAGCAGCCGTCCCGCAAGCCGTTTTCGCTTATCAGCGACGCTTTTTTTCAAGACCTGCCAGAGATTAGCTGTCAAAAGATTACGAGGAAGTGAAAGGGTGCTGGACGATACGACCATTGGCCCCAGAATCGGCCCAAAGCCTGCTTCATCAATCCCCACTAAAACCGCCATCCCTGCCTCGTGTATCTCGTAGATAAATCCTAATATCGAATTTCAAAACTCGAAATAACCAAGAATGTTTTCGAAAATTTGAACATTTGAATTTTATGTTTGTTTCGTGCTTTGTGTTTCGGATTTCGAGTTTTCACAGCTCTGTCTTCCGTCATCTGTCGTCTGTCTTCTATTATCCCCGGTGCGACTCGAACGCACAACCTCTGGCTCCGGAGGCCAACGCTCTATCCAATTGAGCTACGGGGACCAAAATCGATACTATTCTATTACGCTAAAATGCGTGATAAGTCAAGAACATAACTTCTGTATTAATCAATCCTTGGCGTTTCACATGGATTTTAAGCGAACGAATTTTGCCTTTTTATGCTATAATATATGTACTGAATAGAAAGGATAGTAATCGGATGTTACCTAATAAAGGCTGTTTCCATCCTAAAGCGGGATTAGTTCTGCTTTTGTTGTTTTTAATCGCATCCAGCCCGCTTTTTGCAGGCCCAGCGGACTTTAATATAGATGGTGTATATGAAGCGGCACTCGATCTGCCCAGGATACTGTTCTTATTGAAGAAAGACGCCGATGGCCCGGCTCTGGAATATAGGGGTAGTTTTGAATTAAACTGGGCGTTTCTCGACACCGGGGCCTCCGGCATCTTACTTTCACGCGAAACAGTTGATTATCTGCAAATATCTGTTGAGCCGATTGCTCAATACGCTGATGTGGGCGTCGGTGGAATCGAATTCTTTGACGTTTCTGAACCTTTATATATCGGCACCACCGCTTATGACGACCCCAATCCTTACGACCAAGACCATTACCTTATGTTGGGGCCCTGGCGTTTTCAGGTCAACCAAAACTACGCCAGCGGGCTTTTTGCCGAGCCACTTGACCTTCTTGGAACGCCGGTAATACTTGGCAAGATAGTTGTGCTAAACTCTCGCGGCCCAAGCAAATTAGAGTACTTCACTGCCGACATTAGAGAACCGAATGACTCCTCGGTACCTAAAGTTGATTTCAATGTGCCTTTGAGATTCGAAAAATATATTATGCCTAAAGACCCGATTAATATCCCTCCTTTGCCGACACTTGCCTACAATCCGGTCATCGACAACATTACCGCTGAGAATAGAGACAGCAGCTTTACCGGAACTTGGCTTCTGGATACCGGAGCCACCATTAGCATAATATCGATAGCACAAGCCACCGCCTTGGGCCTTACCGACTCCAATGGCACTGCTCTTATTTCACCTGATTTTATGGTTCCTATCGGAGGAATCGGCGGACAGGCTCTAATACCTGGCTTTCAAATTGATAATCTGATAATACCAACCCTCAATGGCTACAATCTCATTTTTAATAATGCTCGAATTGGAGTCCGTGACATCGGGATAGTTGATGAAGATACCGGCGAGTTTGTTATTCTTGATGGTGTCTTTGGAAGCAATTTCTTTTGTGCTACGATGAATTTGACTACCTGGGACCTCAGTGACACGGCGTTTGACACAATAATTATCGACACCCGTAGAGGCTTATTAGGCTTTGATGTCAACGATGCCTACCCTTTACCGGCTGGTGGTGAGCCTGCTCCATCGTGGCCATTTGGTGATTTGAACCGCGACTACTTTATTGATTTACAAGACTTGCAGATCCTCGCGGAAGAATGGCTTAACGATTGTAATTGGCTCAACTGGAATTGCCGTGGCGGAGATCTCAATTCAGACGGTACCATAAACCTTGCCGACTTTGCAATGCTGGCCCAGCATCGGTTCGAGAGCACTGAGCCTTGAGTTTCTCTGCGTTTTTTAGTCTGTATGTCATCTCAAATTACTCATATCGAGCAATTGTTTGACAGAATTGCTTTTCATAAATATCATTTATCAAATGGGATTTGTCCTGGATTTTTTATATTTGCTGGCTGCGGCAGCCTATAGCCCGGTGGTCGTATACCGGATTATTAGATACAACCGTTACCGGACCGGCTGGGCCCAGCGATTCGGTAAAATCACTCGCAAAAATCCACAAAAAAAATGCGTGTGGCTGCACGCGGTAAGTGTAGGCGAACTCAACGCTGCTAAGACCATCGTTAAAGAGCTCCAAGATAGATTCAGCCATTTCGAGATTGTCGTCAGCACTACCACCGACACCGGTATGGAGCGTGCCACTAAACTTTTCGCTGAAAACCTGCCCGCCGAACACTCTGGGCAGGCGGGCTTGCAGGTGTTCTATTTTCCGCTTGATTTTTCCTGGATAATGCGCCGTGCTTTTCGAAGAATCCGTCCGTCACTGTGCCTGTTGATGGAACTGGAAGTTTGGCCTAATTTTGTTCAAATCGCCGAACAACTAAAGATTCCGGTTGTGGTGGTCAACGGCCGAATAAGCGACAAAAGTTTTTCCAGGTACAAGAAGATAAAGCCCATTGCTAAAAAAATCTTCCACAAAGTTAGTTTAATTCTTGCCCAGACGGAAGAATACGCGCAGCGCTTCAGAGAGCTTGGCTGCGACGATGAAAGAGTAATTGTTACCGGCTCGCTGAAATATGACACCGCTCAAATCACCGATAAAGTTGACGGCTCCGATGCTCTTGCAAAACAACTAAATATCGGTAATGAAGATTTGTGGGTAGCAGGCGCTACCGGTCCGGGCGAAGAAAAAATAATCCTTGAGGTTTATAATTATTTGACCCAGCCTGATCAATTCGAAAACCTACGACTCGTAATCGTCCCCAGAAAACCCGAAAGATTTGACGAAGTTGCTCATTTCATTACCGACGCGCATTTGGATTTTCTACGTTATAGTTCCATCAAA
>JBHIDV010000365.1:0-3006 GCA_046760285.1 Sedimentisphaerales bacterium | reverse complement strand
AAAAATTGTCGGGCCACTCTACGGCCAATTAACGTTTGAAGATGTGCCGGGGACAAAAAAGATAATCGTAATAAGCAAGATTCCCGAGGCATACGATGTGGTTGAGGCATTGATACGCGACCTGGACAAACAAGAGATGGCGGAAGTTCCCAGAGTGGTGCAGCTCAAGTATGCAGACCCCGAGGACCTGTCTGAACGTCTAAATGCGATGTTCAACGAGCCGGGAACATCTGCCAGGATTCGGGTCAGTGCGCAGGGGTTGAGCGATTACTCCATGGAAGGAGAAGAAACACAGGGCAATCAGCAAGATGGAGGTGGAACTACCTCCGGCGCTGGAGGCCAGAGTACGGAAGGCACCTATACACCGTGGTGGTCCGGGTCCGGCGCTCGCAGCACCATCGATGAAGAGATGCCGATAAGCAACGTCATAGGCAGGATTCGCTTTATACCCGATCCTCACAGCAAATCCATTCTTGTTCTTGCTCCTGCAGAGTTTATGGACAGTATAGAAGAAATGATTAACGAACTGGACATACCTGGCAAACAGGTGATGATAAAGGCGGTAATTCTGGAGGTTGACCATAGTAGTATGACTTCTCTGGGAGTGCAACTGTCTACGAATCCGGAGGCCTTTGGCGCATTAGAAGAAAACGCCATCACTGCTCTCAGTACGCTTACCCATATGGCAACCCACGGTTCAATATCGCCTTCTGCCGCCACAACTATTGGTGCTACCGGAACAGGGACAGTGCTGGGCACGGGAACAGATGTTTTTGTCCTGATTGATTTCTTAATCAAGAAGATCAACGCCAAGATTCTTAACGAGCAGACCTTATGGACCAAAGACAACGAAGAGGCCATGTTCTTCAAGGGTGAAACTGTTGCATTCCTCGCCGGTTCGACAACTTCGGGGGTGGCGGGAGTCACACAAGACATCACCTTTGAGGATGTGGGTATGACGTTGCGGGCCCGGCCAAGTATTACCCCTGAGAGGAATGTGGATATGAGAGTGGGGGTGGATCTCTCACAGATTACAGTGGAACTTGTAAATAACCAGCCGGTAAGGAGCAAGATGGAGACCGAAACCAATATGATAGTGCAGGACGGCCAGACTATTATGCTCGGAGGTATTCTTTTCCAAGAAGACAGCACTATCGAACGAAAGCTTCCATTGTTAGGTGATGCGCCCTTGGTAGGTGGCCTGTTCCGCCACAACTCCACTGTGCAAAGCAACAGCGAGCTAATTATATTTATTACACCCTATGTGATAGATGAGCCGGGCGAAATGCTTCCTGAAACAAAGGCCGAAATAGAAGGGCCGCAGAAAAAACTGGAGAGCGTACGGGAGCAATTAGACGCCACTATGGAAGAGCTTGAGCAGGAGCTGCCGTAGATTCGTGATTGCAGAAACCGCAAGTCTGTCAATCATAATTTTGTAAATCGGAACCTGCAGTAAAACCGAAGGCTAAATATTTAGCCCCACGTTTTACGTGGGGTTCCCACTCAACGTAATATGTGAATGTTTCCTAAGCGCACTTGTTTTAGACCTACACTCTTGGCGGCTTCAAGGCAGCTCTGAGCCTGCTTCCAGGATGTGCGCGGTAAATCTGTCATCAGAAAATCACCATGAAAACCCAGAAGGGCGTATGGCACGTTCGGGTTCAAATCAGCAATGAAAGAAGCAATCGCCTTGACTTCTTGGACTTCAATGTAACCTGGTACCAAGAGGGTACTTGCAATCAATAACGGCGGCTGCGGCCTTTCCGAAATCCTTCGAGCCGCAGCAGCAAAATTTTCCAAGGTGCGACTATTATCCACACCACAAAGTGCACGATGAATGTTTGTGCCCATAGCTTTCAGGTCGAACTTCACACAGCCGCCGCTTTCTATGGAAAGATTTATCATCTCATCCAATAATTGCGGACTCATAGAGCCATTTGTTTCCCAACAGATGCGCAAAATCTGCTCGCTATTTTTTCTACGTGCCAGCTTTGCCGCCGCCAGTGCATGAGGCAACTGACACGTTGGGTCACCGCCAAAAAAGCAGATGCAGGAAGTAGTCGGAGTTACGCTTTCTGCCAGTTCAGAAGCAGTGCGGGTTTGATTGCTAACTGAACGCTCTCGATAATGCCAGTTCTGGCAGAACAAACAATTGAATGTGCAGGCTTCATAAAATACTGCCAGGTTCAGAAAACCCTGTTCAGGCCCGCGACGGCGTGCCCATTGAGGATAGCCAGCACCGCTACCGCCTGCGCATACCCAGTCAGCTACACAGTTAGTGGGCAGCGGGTCATAATACCACGAAACCACAGCAGCATCAGCAGTACCGCCTACCAAGCGCCCATTTTCGTTCTTTCGGACACCGCAATAGCCTCTCCCACCGATAGGTATCCGGCATTTGTTTTGACAGAGTCCACATGGCAGGCCATCCGAAGCAGATGGGGGCGAAGCAGGAAGGCCAAACTCTTCGCGACTTCGAGCGTGAATTTCTTGAAACTCTGCTACATCGACATCACAGGGCTGGCGAATGCACCCGGCACAAAGCGACATAATTTGGGCTATCTCCTCCGAGACCTTGCCACATTTTTTGCACTCAGCCATAAGAGCTACCCAGATCGGTTATGAAAGCAAAATTATTCGACCGGGATTTCTTCTCCTTCGGGCTTCCTTGGCCATTCAATCTGAACAAGGCCGGCCTTTACCAGCCGAACCTTTATTTCCCCCTTGCTAATATTTGGGTTTATTTGCAATCGAAGAATGTGAGAATCCGCTGTACGGCTGTATCTAACCGGTCGCTTGGGGCCAAAGAAGCCAAAGCCAAACGGTCCCATGTGGATTCCGAACTCTCCCCAGTAGTCCTCAAAATCCTCTGCCATTTTGGGTTCTCCTTTGGTAGGGTGGGCTGTGCCCACCAAATTCTAAATGGTGTGTGGTTCACACCCTACATTTACTATTAAATTAAGCCACAGATGAACACAGACATAATTCGTCGTGCGTCGTGCGTGA
>JBHIDV010000364.1:0-3008 GCA_046760285.1 Sedimentisphaerales bacterium | reverse complement strand
CAGCCCTGATACTAAGCGGCGTAATGATGCTAAGACACATAGGTAAATCTGCCGAAGCAGATAAACTCGAAGCGGCGGTGGCTGCAGTAATTGCCGAGGGCAAAAACGTAACCTACGATTTGAAAGCGGACCGAAACGACCCCACCGCTGTCGGCACCAGCCAGATGGCCGACGCTATCATTGAAAAAATCAAAAATTAAAATGACCAAAAATCCTGCGTGGATTAAACCCCGCAATAAACCCGGCCTGAGCTGGGTCGAAGGATTGCGGGGCTAATTATTTAGCAGGTTTGAAATATCATGCAATTGAAGCAGGAGATTTATCGCAAATTGATTTCAGGTCAAAGTGGCAGTCTGGGTTTAGTGCTCTTGCGGTTCCTTCTACAGGTCGCTGCGATAGGTTACTCGACTACGGTCAGGCTGCGCAATTTTCTATATTCCAAAGGGTGGCTGACAGCACATCGAGCAAATGCAATTGTCATAAGCGTCGGTAACATAACTGTTGGTGGGACGGGCAAAACACCACTTGTTATCTGGCTGTGCAATCTATTACGGCAAAAAAATACCCTCTGTGCAATACTTACCCGTGGCTACAAAACTCGTCGTGCGTCGTGCGTGATGCGTCGTGCGAAAAACACACGCGATACACAATACGATATACGCGATACGATAGATGAACCTGCAATTCTTGCTAAAAGCTGCCCCGAAACACAAGTAATCGTAAATCCTGACCGGGTCGCTGGGGCTGCCGAAGCCGTGCAAAAATTCGGCGCCGAGGTCCTGATTATGGATGACGGTTTTCAACATCGCCGATTAGCCAGAGACCTGGACATCGTAACCATCGATGCAACACAGCCTTTCGGCTACGGCAGAATCCTGCCGGCAGGATTGCTCAGAGAACCTCTCTCTGCATTGAAGCGGGCCGACGCTGTGGTTATTACCAGATGCGACCAAACCAAAGAAGATAAATTAACTGAACTCGAACAGAAACTGCAGCAAATAAACGGCAATATGATTATGGCGAGGTCAATACACGCTCCTATTTGCGCAAAATCCACAGAGAACAAAGAAATAAATCTTGAAAAACTAAGGAATAAAAAGATATTTGCCTTCTGCGGCATAGGCAATCCGGACTCGTTTTCCAATACAATCCAGCAGTTGGGTTCTGAACTGGTTGGCTCGAAAATTTATAACGACCATCATCACTACACACAGGCTTGCTTAGCTGACATTTGTGAGCAAGCCGAACGTTTGAAAGCAAATTTGATACTGACCACCCACAAAGACTGGACCTCTACGCAACACGCCATACGCAATACGCAATATGAGATACCTTTTGCCTATCTGAAAATTGAGCTAAAATTCACATCTGGAGAGAATGAATTAACAGCCTTGATAGAAAATGCAATAACGGATAAAATTTGCGCGAAGTGAAAAAGAATACTAAATACAAATATATTTAGTTTTCTCGGCCTAAAAGAGTTGCGTATGTACAAAAAATTACTAAAGGTGGTAACGAATCTGGGCTCGCCAAAAATCCTGGTCGTCGGCGATTTTATGCTCGATACTTATGTCTACGGCGATGCCTTAAGGATAAGTCCCGAGGCACCGGTGCCAGTTCTAAAAGTCACTAATACCGAGCACCATCGCGGCGGAGCAGGCTCTGTAGCTACTGACCTGGCCGCCTTGGGTGCGGTGACGTATTGTGTGGGGGTCATTGGAGACGACTTGAACGGCAAAATTCTTAAAGATAAGCTTACTGAAACCCAAGCTGACATTACGGGACTCCTTACGGCAACTGACCGTCCTACCATCAGCAAACAAAGATTAATTGGCTTAGCACAACATCGGCATCGACAGCAATTGATGCGAATCGATGAAGAACACACCGAGCCGTTACCCGATGAAATGAGTGAGGCGCTCTTGCAAACTTTTAAAGATAAACTGTCACAAACTGATATAGTTTGCCTGCAAGATTATAACAAGGGTTTGCTTAATTCAACACTTTGTCAGCAAATGATACAGTTGGCTACGCAAGCTAACAAAAAGGTTCTTGTTGACCCCTCACTTACAAATGATTATTCAAAATACATCGGTGCCACCCTCATTACACCGAACCGTAAAGAGGCTTCTACAGTGGTGAATTTTGAGATTAAAACGACAAATGATGCAGCAAGAGCAGCGGAAAAGCTTTTTCATGATTGCAAGCTCGAGGCCATAGTAATTACATTGGATAAAGAAGGTGCATATCTTAAAACAGAAACAGAAAGCCAAATCATACCCACCAGACCACGCAGCGTTTACGATGTTAGTGGGGCAGGTGACATGGTTTTGGCAACGCTGGCGGTAGCCTTGGCTGCGGGCTGCGATTATAAAACAGCCGTGCAGTTAGCCAATATCACTGGCGGGATAGAAGTGGAAAAATTCGGCACGGCTACAGTAACCGTTGAAGAAATCATCAATGAACTCGTTGGTCAAATCCATAATAAAAGCAGCAAACTGCGCAGCGTTGATTCTTTACTGGAGGAACTAACTTGGCTTCGCAAGCGGAAAGAGACTATAGTCTTTACCAATGGCTGTTTTGACGTGATTCATAGGGGACACATCGAAGTTCTGAAATTCTGCAGTTTGCAGGGAGGTAAAGTTGTTGTCGGCCTGAACAGCGACAGCTCGGTCAGGGCCATTAAAGGGCCTGGCCGACCCATAAATAACCAAGATGACAGAGCCGCCGTTCTGGCCTCAATGGCAGCGGTGGATTACATTACCATCTTCGAAGAGCCGAGCGTGCTGGGCCTGATTAAAAAAATCAAGCCTGACATATTAGTAAAAGGTGGCGACCGGGGGCCAGATGACGTGGTAGGACGTGATTTCGTCGAATCGTACGGCGGCAGGGTCGCTCTTGCGCCGCTGGTGGAAGGTAAAAGCTCCACCGCAACCATCAAAAAAATGAAAGCATTACAAAGTAAGTCCTGATGAACGAGTCGTTCACTTTTTCCGTCATTGCGAGCG
>JBHIDV010000363.1:0-3017 GCA_046760285.1 Sedimentisphaerales bacterium | reverse complement strand
TCACTGCTTCGGCTTTGACCGCCGGGAAAAACACGTGAGCCTTACCCCGGATGTGGTGCCTCAGGTAGCCTTTCTTCTCCAGCCGACGCAAAAGCGTTTGCACCGTTGCATAAGCTATCTTTCTTCTGGTAGGCAGACTATCGCAGACCTGCTGCACGGTGGCCTTGTCGAGCTGCCAGACTAATCGTAAAATTTCAGTCTCAGCCGGGCTTACAGCCGGCAATTTTCGCTTTGTCATACCAATTCTCCTTTTACAAATGTACAACTAAAATATCGTACATTTGTACAACCTGTCAACAAAAAAATAAAATTTTTTGCAAATTTTTTTTCAGTGGACCGAAACCTGCAGAAAACCAGAGAATATCAAGGCCTTTCTGTCGGCGGGGCATAACCCCCAGTGAAACTGGAACCCCCAGTGAAACTGGGGGCTAAATATTCAATATATTTAGCCCCACGTTTTACGTGGGGTCGGTGTTTCATGCGGGGTTCTGGCTATTAGAATAGCATTCTGCTGGGCCGATTATCGATTTTTCAATGCCGTTATCAAAGAAAAACTGCCGAATACTGGTGCAAAAATGGCATTTATCTGCGTAGGCCTTTGCTTTTTTATAGCCCGATTTTACAGCTTTATCGAGCAGCCCGAAAGGGCCGAGATTGAAGAGCGTGTTGATAAATTCGCTTCGTGCCGGGTGGAATTGTTTCCAGATATCCTCAAGCGGTTTTTGGTTAATATTGCCAATAATGATGCCGCTACAGGTGCTGCTGAAGACGTTGCCGAATGGATCGATATGGACACCTTTGGCACCCAGAAACTCTGCTTTGCAATTCATCGAAGCAGCAAAACCCCGCCTCAAAGGCGGGGCTAAATATTTAGCCCCACGTTCCACGTGGGGTCTTTCTGCGGTTAATATTTTCGGAGTTGCATTGGGTATTGAGGCTACCAGTTCTGCTAATTTGTCGGCGGCTCGTCCGGTGAAGCGGCAAGGATAGTCACTTACTGCACAAATATATTGTTGTTCGCGCTGGCCAGGTGACAGACCTTTCATTTCTATCGGATTATCCAGGTATTTTCGCCAGCGGACCAACACCCGCTCGGGGCCCAGAATTTCGGCTGCTAAACTTGCCAACAGGCGAACCGGTTCTATATCAATATACTCCTGATGAAATGGGTCGGTGCTGATTTTGAGTCGCTCCATCCCCAGTTCATCGAGGGTTTTTAGCTGCTGGATTATAATTTTTTCGCTGGCAGCCCAGAAGCCGTTTGTCTCTACAAAAAAGACTTTGCCCAGGTTTTGTTTTTTTGCCTGCTCTAAGATTTGCACAAGATGGTCCCAGTGCAGGAACGGCTCACCGCCGGTAAGATGGATTTTAGCACTGTCGGTAACCAGGTTTTTTAGTGACTGCCACGCAGCAATGGCAGTATCTATGGGCATAAGGCCATTCTTTTGCGGCGAGCAATGGTAATAACAAAACTCGCAGGCGGCGTTGCACTTATATGTCAGAAGCAACCCCGCTGAGCGCCATAGCTTAAACTTCGGCTCATGTCGGGCAACTTGCCTGTTGTAAATATTTTCAGATAATTGATACATTGATTGAGAAGATTGAAATTTTGAACCCCGCAATAAATTGCGGGGCTAAATATATTTTGTATTTAGCCCCCAGTTTCATTAGGGGTTTTCTATCTTCATTTTTTCGGCATATTTCTTCAGATGGATTTGAAGCACGGTGATGTCAGCCGGGGTTATACCACTTATTCGAGAGGCCTGAGCAAGCGTGCCAGGCCTAAAAGCTGAAAGCTTTTCTTTAGCTTCTGTCCGAAGATGCGTAATGCTGTCATAATCCAAATCCAGCGGGAGCTTTTTGGCCTCCAGGGCCCTCAAGCTGGCCACCAGGCGCTGCTGTTTGGCTAAGTAACCCTCGTATTTGGCATCGATGATTACCGCCTGCAGTACATCGTCACTAAGGTTCATGTTTTTAATATCGGGATTCTCAGCTAACGTTTCTGCAATGGTATTTTGGGGCTGGCGAAGCTGCTGCCATAAACTTAAGCCGTCCGAGCGAGAACTCATCAAGAAATTTTTAAGTCTATCAATGTCTCGTAGTTTTTTCTGGAACTTTGCCCATCGAATTTCGTCCACCAGTCCGACCGATTTGCCGATGGGCGTCAGTCTTCTATCGGCGTTATCAGCCCTTAGTGCCAGCCGATATTCTGCTCGTGACGTGAACATCCTGTAAGGTTCATCAATTCCTCGGGTCAGTAAATCATCTATCATCACCCCGATATATGCCTGGTCCCTGCCGAGCACAAGTGGTTCTTTGCCTTGTAATTTCCTTATGGCATTTATACCAGCGATGATGCCCTGTCCTGCTGCCTCTTCGTAGCCGCTGGTCCCATTTATCTGGCCTGCCAGAAACAGGCCTGAAATCTTCTTGGTCTCTAAATTGGCTTTTAATTGAATCGGCGGACAATAATCGTATTCAATCGCGTAGCCGTAATGCACAATCCGTGCATTTTCGGTTCCGGGCAGCAATTTCAGCATTTGCTGCTGCACATCTTTGGGCAGAGAAGTGCTTATGCCGTTGCAATAGATGACGGATTTTTCCTTTTCTTCAGGCTCCAAAAATACCTGATGTCGCGACTTATCGGCAAAACGCACGACCTTTGTTTCGATACTGGGACAATACCGTGGGCCTACCGATTTTATTTGTCCTGTATAAAGTGGCGCACGATGGAGATTGTCTCGGATTAACTGGTGTATTTTTTCATTGGTGTAGGTTATCCAGCAGGGAATCTGTGGCCGGTCTATTCTTTCATTCATAAATGAAAAAGGCACCGGCTTTTCATCCCCGTATTGGATTTCGAGTTTCTCCAGGTCAACTGTTGCCGCATCCAGTCTGGCGGGGGTGCCGGTCTTTAGCCTTTTAAGTTGCAGCCCGATTTTTTCCAGGCTTTCTGAAAGTTCATTAGCTGCCAGCTCACCGAGCCGACCACCGGGGAATTGCTCAGTTCCTATGTG
>JBHIDV010000362.1:0-3027 GCA_046760285.1 Sedimentisphaerales bacterium | reverse complement strand
GCAATTTCATCCGGAAAGCATCTTGACCCCAGCCGGCGGCAGGATAATCGAAAACGTCCTGTCAATTGCAGCCACGAAAACCAGAAAGTGATAAGGAGCTGACGATGGCAGTAATCACCGAATATATAAAACCATTACTGCAGGGTGAGGATTTGAGTTTTGAGCAGGCGACAAACTTGTTGGATATTGTTTTTGAAGGCGAATTGCCAGAAGCCCAAATTGCAGCGTTTCTTACTGCGATGCGGATTAAAGGGCCGACAGCAGCGGAACTGGCGGGGCTGGCAAAATCGCTTCGGAATCATGCCGTCAGGGTAGAGGTGGATGTTGATAATTTAGTTGACACCTGTGGCACAGGCGGTGGAGCGATTAAGACCTCCAATATTTCAACTGCCGCGGCGATAGTGGCAGCCGGCGCAGGAGTTTATGTCGCCAAGCATGGCAACCGCGGCATAACCAGCGGCTGTGGCTCGGCGGATGTGCTTGAGCAATTGGGCGTTAAGATAAATGCTGGGCCTGAGATTGTGGCTGAGTGCATAAAAGAAGCGCATATCGGATTTATGTTCGCGCCAAGGTTTCACCCCGCGATGAAATATGTTCAGCCGATACGTAAGAGTCTCGGCTTTAGAACGGTCTTCAATATCTTAGGGCCTTTGGCCAATCCAGCCGGCGCAACGGCACAGGTGCTCGGCGTCTCCGATGAAAATTTGATGCAGTTAGTTGCTGAGGCACTTAAACTGCTCGGCACGCGGTACGCAATGGTGGTTCATAGCAACGGCTTAGATGAGATAAGCAACGCAGCAGTTACCAAAATAGCTGAACTGAAAGAAGGCCAAATCACAAACAAGGAACTGAACCCGCAAGAGTTAGGCATTGAGTTGGCCGGCATAGAACAGCTTAAAGTAAGCGATGCCAAAACCAGTGCCAAAGTCCTAAGAGGCATTCTAAGTGGCAGGGAAAGCGGGCCACGCAAAGATATTGTGGTGCTAAACGCAGCAGCCGCAATAATTGCTGGCAATTTAGCTAATGATTTTACCTCGGCACTAACTAAGGCGGAAGCCTCAATCAGCAGCGGCAACGCAACGAAATGTTTGGATAAGTTAATAGAAGTGTCAAACACAGACCGACACCGACAATAACACGGACTAACACTAAAGTCAGTGACCGTCAGTGTATAAGTCAGTGTCCATCAGTGTATCAAGTATGTTGATAGTGAAGGTTAAAATTTGTGGTATTACCAACTACGAAGATGCTGCGGCAGCGATGGATATGGGCGCGGATTTATTAGGCTTTAATTTCTATCCGAAAAGTCCCAGGTATGTAATGCCAGAAAAGGCGATCCAGATAATAAACAAATTGCCCGCTTTTATCGATCTGGCTGGCGTTTTTGTGAATGAATCGCTGGAGCAAATCCAAGAAACGATAAATTTGTGCCAGTTGGATTGGGTTCAACTACACGGCGATGAAACCCCAGAGTTCTGTAAAGAGTTTCTTATCTCTAATGTAAAAGTAATGAAAGCGCTTCGGGTAAAAGACCAAGCAGACATTGAAAAAGTGGATAATTATTTTACCGATGCTATTTTGCTGGATGCTTTCCATCCTGAAAAATATGGCGGTACCGGGCTGACCTTCGACTGGAACATCATAGGTCATATCGGCAAGCGTGTTTTCTTGGCTGGCGGTATAAATCCGGATAACGCAGCCGATGCAGTCAAGCTCGGGGTCTACGGCATTGATGTATGCAGCGGTATCGAAGCTGAGCCGGGCAAAAAAGACCATCAAAAAATGAAAAAACTGTTTGATAATATACGACATCTAAGAGGATGAATTTGATACTCGATGCTGGATGCTCGATACTCGTAAGGCCAAGACAAGTATCAAGTATCGAGGAGCGGGTATCGAGGAACGAGATTATGAAATATAAAGGTAGATTCGGAGACTATGGTGGCTTTTATGTGCCGGAAGTGTTGATACCAGTGCTGGAGGAGTTAGAAGAGGCCTTTTATCGCTTTTACCAGGATGAGCGGTTTGTGGCTGAGCTGGCACAGCTTTCCAAAGACTACAATGGCAGACCCACTCCGCTTTATTATGCCAGAAGATTCAGCGAATATGTCGGCTTTAAGGTGTATCTAAAACGCGAAGACCTTCTGCACGGCGGCGCACACAAAGGCAACAATACACTCGGACAAGGACTCTTAGCTAAATATATGGGCAAAACCAAACTCATCGCTGAGACCGGCGCAGGCCAGCACGGCTTGGCTACGGCGATGATCGGAGCCTTTTTCGGCATGGAGACAAAAATCTTTATGGGGGTAACCGATATTGAGCGCCAGAGTGTCAACGTACACAAGATGAAGCTTTGTGGTGCGGAGGTTGTCCCCATCGAAGGAGGCACAGGAACTTTGAAGGATGCTATAAACGACGCACTTCGCTATTGGACCGCTCACGTTATGGACACCTTTTATCTTTTCGGTTCAGCCTGTGGGCCGCATCCCTATCCTACGATTGTAAAGCATTTCCAAAGCTGCATCGGCAGAGAAGCAAGGCAGCAGTGTCTGGAGCAGTTAGGCAGATTGCCGGATATGGTTGTTGCTTGTGTAGGCGGCGGTAGTAATGCCATAGGTATTTTTTCTGGCTTTTTGGATGACAAAGACGTTAAGTTAGTTGGCGTCGAAGCTGGCGGCAGGAGCTTGGCCAGCGGCAAACATGCAGCGACACTGGTAGCCGGCCGGGTCGGCATCTTGCATGGCGCAAAGTCTTATCTGCTGCAGAATGACGAGGGCCAGGTAAATCAGACCGAATCGGTAAGCGCGGGGCTGGACTACCCTGCTGTCGGACCGGAACACTGCCTGCTCAAAGATACCGGCAGAGCTGAGTACGTCGCTGCGGAGGATGAGCAGGTACTCGATGCCTTCGAGCTATTGAGCAAGACCGAGGGCATTCTTCCAGCTCTGGAGCCTTCACACGCCTTAGCATATATTATCAGCCAAAAAGGGAATTTGGCTCCGGATACGATTGTGGTGGTGAATC
>JBHIDV010000361.1:0-3036 GCA_046760285.1 Sedimentisphaerales bacterium | reverse complement strand
TACAGACCGGCTCATCAACGCGCGGGCCATAGATATATTTGCGCAGGAGGTTGCCATTGCCATCGTATTCAGCAAGCACATGGCTGCCAGATCCGGTCATAGCAGATGAGGCCTGCGGTTAGCCTGCCTCGTAGCAGCTTTTTCTCTACTATGGCCAGGAAGATAAAATCGTTTGAAAATTTATCTATTTAGTATAAACTATCCGATGGTACTATCAGACACGGATTAACACAGATTTACACAGATTTTATTTTATATATATCTGTGTTCTCCCTCGACTGCGCTCGGGACGTCGTCTGTGCACTCTGTGGCTAAACTTCTTTTTGTAAGAGTCTTTTAGAGGAAAGTTTTTCCTGGTTTACAAGATAAGAAAATGGCGGAATTTAAGATGGAGCCGGCACAAAGAATAAAGCGTCTGCCGCCCTATCTTTTTGGGCGGTTAAACACCTTAAAATTAGCCAAACGTCAGCAAGGGGCGGATATTATCGACCTGGGTATGGGTAATCCCTCCGATGGTGCACCGCAAATTGTGATTGATAAGCTATGTGAAGCTGCACGAGACCGGCGTAATCATCGATACAGCGCATCAAGAGGAATTAAGGGCTTGCGGAAAGAGATTGCAAAAAAATACGAGGAAAAATGGAACGTGCAACTGGATTGGCAAACGGAAGTGCTGGCCTGTATTGGCTCGAAGGAAGGTTTCAGCCATCTGTGTCTGGCGATGCTGCAAACAGGTGACACGGCTATTGTGCCGGACCCAGCTTTTCCCATACATAATTACGCCGTGGCACTGGCTGGGGCAAACGTGATAACCGTACCTTTGGGCAACGACCAAAAATTCCTCGACACTATTGCCATGGTTTGCGAGCGTTTGTATCCGAAGCCGAAGCTGCTGATTCTAAACTTCCCGAATAACCCTACTACGATGACCGTCGAAGAGGGATTTTTCCAGACGGTGGTGGATGTAGCAAAGCGATTCGGCATAGCGGTAATCCACGATTTCGCCTACGGCCAGACCTGTTTTGACGGCTATAAAGCGCCAAGTTTCCTTTCGGTTAAAGGTGCAAAAGATATCGGCGTTGAATTTATTACCATGAGTAAACCCTACAATATGGCAGGTTTTCGCATCGGATTTGTGGCGGGCAATAAGGATATGATAGATTATCTGGCAACGATAAAAGGCTACTATGATTACGGCATTTTTCAGGCTATACAGATTGCTGGCATTATTGCGTTGCGGAACTGCGATGAAGATATAGACGCTCAGAATGACAGGTATAAGTCACGGCGGGACGTGGTTTGTGAGGGTCTACAAAGGATTGGCTGGAAGGTGGAAAAGCCGAGAGCTACGATGTTTGTATGGGCAAAAGTGCCCCGGGAGCACACCGGCGGCAAAGGTACTATCGATTATGCGATGGATTTGATGGAACATGCGGAGGTGGCAATCGCTCCGGGCAGAGCTTTCGGTGAAAACGGCGAAGGTTATATGCGTGTTGCCCTGGTAGAGAACGAACAGCGACTACGGCAGGCGATCCGCAATATTAGCCGATTTGTGCAACAAAAGCCGATAAGAAGAACAAAGGCTGGTGGTTAAACACAAGTAACAAGAGCCATCGCCGTGTCGGCGACGGCTAAACAATCCCCACGATAGGCCTGGGGACTAAATTGCAAGGAGGCATTGTGGCAGCACCAGATTGGATTTGGATGGTTGTTCTTTTTGCTTTTGGCTGCTGTGTAGGTAGTTTCCTAAACGTGGTTGTCTATCGATTGCCTCGTGACAAGTCCTTAATAACTCCACCCTCAGCTTGTCCTGTGTGCGGTCAACGGATCCGCTTTTATGATAATATACCGCTGGTCTCATGGCTGCTTTTGGGCCGAAAGTGCAGGCACTGCAAAGCTCCCATCTCGCCGCGTTATTTTATTATTGAGCTGTTGACCGGCCTGGTTTTTATAGCCCTTTTCATTTTATATTTTCGTTCTGATTTACATGCTGGCATAGGTCCTTTTCTGGGGGACGGCTGGTTTATTTATCTTTTTCACATTATTTTGTTGGCAGCTTTTATTGCTGCTTCGGCGATTGACCTGGAACTGTGGGTCATTCCACTATCCATTTGCTGGTTCGTTACTGCAGTGGGGTTAATTGGCTCAGCGGTTGGGGTCTATGCAATTGACCCATCCTTAATTCGTGCGTATTTGCTTTTGCCGAGTGCCTCTGCCAAAAGCGGCTCGCTGGCAATAGGGGCCTTAGCAGGACTGGCCATATCTTTGACGCTCCTGGCAACCGGCTTGATTAAAAGAAGTTACGTAACCGAAGACGGAGAACAGAGGACAGAAGACGGAGGTGAGCGGAAGTTTAATCATCGTCTGGAGGCTCTTAAGGAAATTATTTTTTTGCTGCCGATCATTGTCTGTTCAGCTGCTACATTTTGGCTAATCAGGGAAACCGCAGCGGTAAATAAGTGGTGGTTGGATTTTTCGCAACATCCTGTCGTTGCAGGACTTCTGGGCAGTCTGTGGGGCTATTTTGTCGGCTGCGGGGTGGTCTGGGCTACACGTATTTTGGGCACACTGGCCTTCGGAAAAGAGGCTATGGGGCTCGGCGATGTACACCTAATGGGGGCGGCAGGGACGGTGATTGGGCCGATTTTCGTGGTGGTGGCATTTTTTGTTGCACCGTTTTTCGGGCTGGCCTGGGCGGGCTTCCAGATGTTTTTCAAAAAAACTCGACAAATTCCCTACGGTCCTTTCTTGTCTTTAGGTGTATTTACTGTTATGATTTTACACGACTTGATAATTGACTATTTAATGTTTATTATTGGCTATTGAAAAAGAAGTCGAAATTTGTGAGTAATGATAATCAATAGAAAATAATAGATTAAAAAAAGGAGTTATAAAATGCGAACCGCTAATAAGAAAACCATTGCTCTGCTAATTTGTCTGGTATCAGTTACTTTTTTGAATGGCTGTACTAATTGGCAGAAAAAATATGAGTACTTAAATGTGGAGCATGAGAATCTAAAGGGAAGGTTTGAAAGC
>JBHIDV010000360.1:0-3041 GCA_046760285.1 Sedimentisphaerales bacterium | reverse complement strand
TGGTTTGAGGGGGTCATCCCGAATCTGACCCGGCGATGGGAAAATACCACCAGCGAGTACGTTAAGACCAGATTGCACAACTATCTTTCCGAGCAGCCCTGTCGAAGCTGTGGCGGGGCGCGACTTCGGCCAGAAGCCGTGGCGGTGACCGTAGGAGGCAAGAATATTCATCAATTGGCCAAGCTCTCTATTGAAAAGGCACAGGAGTTTTTCAATAAATTAAAATTGGACAAAGAAAAGGCTGTGATTGCCGCACAGGTGTTAAAGGAGATAAAGGCCCGGCTAAAATTTATGGTCGATGTGGGGCTGGAGTATCTGACTCTGGACCGGATGAGCAGTACGCTGGCCGGCGGTGAAGCTCAGCGCATTCGATTGGCCACGCAGGTGGGCAGCGGCCTGGTCGGGGTCTGTTACGTGCTTGACGAGCCGACCATAGGACTGCACAAGCGTGATAATAACCGATTGTTGTCAATATTGAAAAGGCTAACCCAGTTGGGCAACACGGTTATAGTGGTCGAGCACGATGAGGATATTATCAAAAGCGCAGACCATATTGTCGATATTGGCCCGGCTGCCGGCGCTCACGGCGGAGAGGTGGTCGTGCAGGGCAGGCCCGCCACTGTAGCTGCCTGCGCCAAGTCGTTGACCGGGCAATATCTCGCTGGCAGAAGGATTATTGCTCTTCCCCGCCGAAGACGGGCCTATAATCTGGCAAAGTGCATCGAGGTAAAGGCCGCCGCTGAAAACAATCTCCAGAGTATTGATGTGAAGTTTCCGCTGGGCGTATTTATCTGCGTGACAGGTGTTTCCGGCTCTGGCAAGAGTACACTCGTTAGCCAGATTTTGCTGAGGGCACTGCGGCGCCGGCTGTATGGCTCTCGCGAAAAGCCCGGCCAGCACCACACTATTCTGGGCACTTCGCAAATCGATAAGGTTATAGAGATAAACCAATCGCCCATCGGAAGGACGCCGCGGAGCAACCCCGCTACATATACCGGTGTATTTGACCAGATAAGAAAATTGTTTTCTTTGACGCGGGAGGCCAAGATTCGTGGTTATAAACCCGGAAGGTTTTCCTTCAATGTTAAAGGCGGCCGATGTGAACATTGCAAGGGTCAGGGGACAATGAAGATTGAGATGCACTTTTTGCCGGATGTTTATGTGACCTGTCAGGCGTGCAAAGGTCGCAGATATAACCCTGAGACGTTGCAGGTCACCTACAAGGGCAAAAATATCGCCGATGTGCTCGATATGAGGATAGCTGATGCCCTTGATTTCTTTGCCCATTTTCCCACGATTGTGCGGCTGCTCAAGACGCTCAAAGATGTCGGCCTGGGCTATATGCAGTTGGGTCAGTCTTCAACGACTTTATCCGGCGGCGAGGCCCAGCGGGTAAAACTGTCCGCTGAATTAGGCAAAGCCGCTACAGGCCATACCTTTTATGTCCTTGATGAGCCGACCACAGGACTGCACTTCGCCGACATTGATAATCTGCTGGCGGTACTGCAGCGGCTGGTGGATTATGGTAATACGGTAGTGGTAATCGAGCATAACCTGGATGTGGTTAAGATGGCTGACTACATAATAGACCTCGGCCCAGAAGGCGGAGATGCCGGCGGCAGGGTCGTGGCACAGGGCCCGCCCAAGGAAATCATCAAAAACAAAAAAAGTTATACGGGCAAATACTTGGCAGCAAAGCTTCAAGCAGAAACACCATCTATTGATTTGCAGAGGCCGATGAAAAGACCCAGGCGAAAACGTGCGGCAGGTTAGAACAAAGATGTGGGAATTTCAATTAAGTTCAATTGAGGTTTTGTTGCGTTTAAGCAGACAGCTTGGAGTCCGGCTTGAAGCTATAGAAGACGTTTCGATTTTAGCTGAACCTGTGCGTCTCGGAGGCTCAAAAATCATACCCAATTCGCTGGCCGTGCATCCTATGGAAGGCTGCGATGGCGATTCGCAGGGCCGGCCCGGAAAACTGACATTACGGCGGTATGAAAGATTTGCCGCCGGCGGTGCCGGGCTTATCTGGGCTGAGGCGACAGCCGTGGTTGGCGAAGGCAGAGCTAATCCCAGACAGTTATGGCTCAATGAAAACAGTAAAGATAGCTTTGCCGCGTTGGTCAAAATGATACGTCAAACAGCAGCCGATAGCATGGGACCAGGCCATAAGCCGGTAATCGTATTGCAGTTGACTCATTCCGGTCGATACAGTAAACCTGAGGGTGTTGCGCATCCGATGATTGCCGGGCACTGCCCTTATCGTGACCCTTTAGTCCCACAAGCCAAGCCCGATATAAAAGCAAAAAGTAAAATACCCAAAGATTGGCCTATCATTACGGATGAGTACCTTGACCAGCTACAGGATGCGTATGTCAAAGCAGCCAGAATTGCTTTTGAGGTGGGCTTTGATGCGGTTGATATAAAATCGTGTCACGGGTATCTTATCAACGAACTTTTTGCCTGCCATAATAGAAAGGGCAAATATGGTGGCTCTTTCGAGAACCGAATTCGATTTCTGCTGGCGGTTATTGATAAGATTCATAAAGAATTGGGTGAGGACAAACCCATAGTCGCCAGACTTGGTGTTTACGATGCTATACCCTACCCTTATGGTTGGGGAGTTGATAAGGATGATTACACTAAACCGGATTTGACTGAACCAAAAAAGTTAATCGCTCTGTTGCAGCAGCGCGGTGTTAAGCTGATTAATATCACAGCAGCAAATCCATATTACAACCCACATATTGGCAGGCCTTTCAATGAGCCGATAGTTGGTGGATACGAAGAGCCGGAGCATCCGCTCGTCGGTGTGGCCAGACTCGTAAATTTGGCTGGCGAGATTCAAAAAGAGTTTCCTGATATTGCGGTTGTCGGAACGGGCTATAGTTGGCTAAGGACTCTTTTTGCCAACGTGGCGGCAGCAAGTAAAGCAAACGGCCTGGCTACTATTATCGGTGCCGGCCGCATGGCGTTTGCATATCCAGATTTTGCCAAAGATATTATCACGACCGGTCGGATGTATCCGGAAAAGGTTTGTG
>JBHIDV010000359.1:0-3090 GCA_046760285.1 Sedimentisphaerales bacterium | reverse complement strand
GTAAAAGCTGATGCCATTACAGTCTGCAGCCAGCACTAAGAATAAATAAAGCGCCAAATCCTGGTGTGTCATTACCGATAAGTACCCATTTCGCAAGAGGCGATGATCAATCCAGGCGAATGAGTTTTCGATTTTTCTTATCTTTTGGGGTTGCGGTATATGATATTTTCGCATAGTGTATTGTCTCCGAAAAAATTCATATAGCCGCCCCCATCGTCCCGCCCACTTGATGGACTTTAAAGAAAAAAAGAAAATATCACAGTTTGGGACAATTTTTTCAAGGGCGGCTTTTTTCATTCCTGAGAATCTTCCAAAAAAGTAAATCCAGGTTCGGCTTTCAGCCGGAAGTAAAAGTGTATCAATATCCAACAATTTAGCCCTTTCAGGGCAAGTAAAAGTAATCGTGATCCAACAGGATCAATAAGTAAAATCATTAACTGTACTATATGAGGAGAAAGTATGGAACCTGTTTTAATTCCCCGCTGTGGACCCGAAATGGCTCCAGTGTTTTGGGTATTCTTTGCCATATTGGTCGCTCTGCTGGCGATGGTAGTGGTTGCCATAAAGGTGTTGATTTTCTGCAAGATATTTTCTAAAGCAGGCTATAGTTGGGCACTCGGCCTTTTGATGCTTGTACCGATAGCGAACATAATTATGGCCTTTTTCCTCGCTTTTGCCGATTGGCCGATTCGCAAAGAACTGCGTCGGCTGAAACAACAGCAAGAAAAATCGCAGACGTAAATCTCAGTTAGTGAATCAAACTGCGAGTTGCGAACTCAAGATACGGATATATAAGCTGAGTTCTATTTACCGGCTTTTATTTTGGAGAACTTATTTATGACACCGGAGCAACCTGTAAGGATAAGTGTAATCGACCCGCTCAGCCCGGCTTTTGAAAGAGTGAAAGTAATCCTTTTTAAACCCTTCGATTTGGGCAAATGGTTCATCATCGGCTTTTGCGCCTGGCTGGCAGGACTCGGTGAAGGGGCAGGCGGAGGTGGCGGCTCCCGCTGGCAGCAGGGTGGCGATCCCCGCCAGGCTGCAGAGCAGGCAAAAGACTTTGTCTTAGAAAATCTGCCCTGGATCGTTCCAGCTGCTATATTCATTATACTCTTAATAATTGGACTGTGGCTTCTTTTTACCTGGCTTAGCAGCCGAGGCCGATTTATGTTCCTGCACTGTGTCGCTCAGAACAAAGCTGAGGTCAAAGTCCCCTGGTCAAAATTCCGCGAACATGCCAACAGCCTGTTTCTATTTAGAATTGTAGTGGGTCTGATAGCTTTAGCTGCATTCAGTTTGCCTTGTATTCTTTTGATTCTCTTTTTAGTTATGGGATTATCTGGTGCAGGATACCTTGTCCCTGGAGTAGGTTTTGCTTTAACGGGACTTACTGTCGTTGTGCTGGTAATTGCATTTTGGTTAGTGAAAAGATTCACCACCGACTTTGTTATGCCCATCATGTTTTTGCGAACAGGAAGTTGCACCACGGCCTGGCGAGAATTTCTGACATTACTTTCGGCAAAAAAGGGGTGCTTTGCGCTCTACGCTCTTTTTAGAATTGTAATAGCAATAGCTATTGGGGTTATTATTCTGGCCGCCGTTCTTACAACCTGCTGCTGTGCTGCCTGCATCCTGGCGATACCTTATATTGGTACGGTCGCGCTTTTGCCGGTACTGGTTTTTGTGCGTGCTTATTCTCTATATTACTTTCGCCAGTTCGGCCCACAGTTTGACGTATTTATCCCAGAAGCCGAATCTACAGGCTAATTTCTTCAGCCCTTACACCGTGATAGGTCGTCAGAACATAACTAAATTCTTCAGTAGAGTGAGGTTTTAGCTGAAGCGTGAACCTAACCGTATCTAAGTCGATTTTCTCAAAAACGTGGGCGGTCTGCAGCTTCCAGTATTGCGTACGGAAGTTTCGCTGAATCTCGACCTTGACGCTAATTGCGCGAGTATTTCTAATTTCAATTTTGAACTTACGAACTTCATCCCAGCCGGAAATGTTACCTCTACGGTCGAACCTGTAGTTTTTCGTCTCGAAATTCATAAGCTTCGGCTCAACGACAACATCGGCCACTGGACCAAGGTTAAGTTCTACATCCTCGTCCACAGGGATATACTTAAATGAAGACTGGCCCACATAGGATAAATGTCCCTTCGGGTTAGCAGTTCTATAAACTTTCAACACCCCGCCAGGTATGGGCGTTTCGCCGAGATTGTGCTCTTTGTCATTTTTGAAGCTAAGGAAGCGGACTACATTTTGGCCATATCTTTGCTCTTCGTATTTATAAAGATTTACCACCGGCACCTCATCAACATCGAAGCTAAGCAATCGTTTCGACCAGCCAGTCGGAATTGTTTCCGTCCCTTCGATAGTGTAAAGAAAATATTCGCTCAGCCCTTCTTTCCTGATTTCTTTCGGCCTGGCAAGGGCCGCTACATATGAAACTACGGCCTTTTGCATGAGAACCTTGGCCCTTCTGGCTGGTGCTACAGCAGGCATGGGCACTACTTCACCCGGTCGGCCATAAGGATATTGCCTCCGAGCAAGCTCAGCGATCTCATCGAGGATGTGTACTCTTCCGACAATTAGTCGCGTCTGGGCGTTTTCGTAATCTTCGCCGCTGTTGTTGGTCACTCTGACATAGCCCTGCAGGCGCATCGTCTCTTCGCTCGGTGAGAGAGTCCCCATATAAAATGCCCGCCAGGATAATCCACTGGTCAGATACGAAATCTCTATCGGAACTTTGCCGCTTACGCTACTTTCGATATTCCATAGGCCGAGATTCCTTACTCTCGGCGGATATACCAGCTCGGCGATATCGATTTTATCTACATTGGCTTTAGGCAGCATCTCCAGGCTGGTTGGGTCAATGAGTGTATTAGCCCAGGAAAACTGCAGCTTGTTTTTGCCTTCTTTGAGTGTAAGTGCTCTACTTTCCCGCACCAGCGTCATATCTGCAGAGTTATAAATCGTAAGCTGGACTGTGTCCCGCGAAGGCAGCGTAACCAAGTCGACCTTAGCCAAACTGGCAGTGGTCACTGCAACTATTATTAGTAACATAAATATTGTACGTTTCATTTTGC
>JBHIDV010000358.1:0-3109 GCA_046760285.1 Sedimentisphaerales bacterium | reverse complement strand
CTCATTATAGAATTTAACATATCTAAATAGTCTGAAAGCAGCCGAGTTATCAAAAACTTTTGTCTGACCGTTTCTTTTGCGTGTTGGCCCAGGTTCTGGGCCTCCTGCGGGTTCTTGAGCAAATGTATAATCCTATCTGCAAAGCCTTCTGTATCGGTAGGCTCCAGCAGAAATCCATTTTTACCATCTTCGATTTGGCTGGGCAGGCCTCCCACGTTCGTGGCGACCACGGGCTTGGCTTTCCACAGCGCTTCAGTAACGGAAAGGCAAAAGCCTTCCTTTATGGACTTTTGGATTATACACGAGGAAAATCTTTGGATGGAATTTACTAAAATATCGTTATTGCCGATAACAAACAGAACGTCACGATTGTCTACAAATTTTTTGGCTTTGCGGGCAATCTTGGTGTACATCTGCACACCCTCGGGGTCGTCACTGGCCAGATTATAGCAGAAGACCAATCGGCAATCGACTTTGTCCTTAACTCGTTTGAAGACTTCCAGCACTCCTTCGGGGTCCTTCCATGGATCGAGTCTGGACACTTGGGTAATTATAGGTTTATCTGTTGGGATACCGGCCCGTTTTACATATTTAGATATGGTCTTATCGTCCAACTCCTTATTCTTTAGCGTAAGTGGATTGATGGCCGGCAGCATGAGTCTCTGGTCCACTGGTAAATCGTCTTTGAAGTATTTTTCGCTGGATACAACAATCTGGTCGTATTTTAGCAGAAAGCCTTTGAGAAAATCCCACAGGCTCTTATGCGGGTCGGTCAGGTCTATATGGCATCGCCATAGCCAGGGCTGTCGCTTGCGGTAGTATCTTATTAGCGCAAGCGGTTGTGGGTCATGGACTAAAATACAATCATGGTCAAAGTGGGTAAATCTGGCAAAGTTCTCATTGACTTGAAGATATAGCCGTTTTTTTTGTTCGGATAAATCTAAACTTGTACCTTGAAGAGCGTTGTGAAATTTCTTAGTGACATTAAAAAAATCTGGACTTCCGTGCAGGATTCTCCAGCCGGTGTCTATACCCACATCATTCATTAGAAGTACCAGAGAATACAAAATCTCAGCGACTCCGCCACCCTGGTAGGTGGAGTTAACGTGGACAATATGTTTGCCGTAAAGCCTTCTGGCTCTGGCGTAAATTTGGGCTAACGTATCGTCAGGTACAATGTATCGAAAATTTTCCAGACTTAACATATCTCGATCCTCGATTCTCAATTCTTGATACTCGGTTCTCAACAAGCTACGAGCAACAGGTATCAAGCATCGAGCAATTCTTCAAGCAACAGCCTAATTTCGTATATGGTATCCACATTAAATCGCGCTTTGCCCGCCACTGGCGGGACACCTACCTTGATCGAATACGCGGTTTGGGGCAGGACGGTAAACATCTCTTCGTCAGTATAGTCGTCACCTGCAGCCATAATAAAGTCCCAGTCATAATTGGCCAGCCAAAATTCAGCGGCCCGGCCTTTGTTTATGCCGATGTTTTTTATTTCCAGTATTTTACTGCCTTCGAACACCCCGACATTCAGATTTGCCGTCAGGTTCAAAAGAGCATCCCTTAATTCCTGGACTCTGACGGAGGCAAGTTCAGGGTCGGCCCTACGGTAGTGCCAAACCAGTGAGAAGTCCTTTTCTTCCACCAAAGAACCTGGTGTTCGATCGGAGTAAAGCTCCAGAATAGGTCTAATTGCATCTTTCCAGTCACTGCTGAGAGACTCTATACATTGCCAGTCTTTACTTTTTTCTTTAATCCAGGCCCCGTGTTCGGCAACTAATGCCATATTAAGATTACCCAGCCATTTCATCAGTACAGCTTTGGGTCGTCCGCTTATTATTACGACGTTATTTTTAGGGTTATTGGACAAGCTCTCCAACAATCGCATAATTTCAGGGTCGGGTCCAGCCTTTTCGGGCCTGCCTCTAAAGCCCACCAGTGTGCCGTCATAGTCCAGCAGGAACAGTCTTTTGTTGCTTTTGGTATAGTCGCTAATCAATTTCTGGCAAGCGGCTTCGGATAGTTTACGGACAGAAAGTTCTTGCTGGGTCTTTTTAACATCGGACAGGGCATTTAGAAAATCGTTACTCCATCTGATAACATCATAGCGCTGAAGTCTTTCCTGCATCCTTCTATTACGCTCGATTTGTTCGTCCGTTGGCATCTGTAGCGCTTCTTTTATTGCCGCCACTATTGCTCTTTTATTATTGGCATTGACTATCAAGGCCTCTCCCAGCTCGCTGGCGGCACCAGTCATTTCGCTAATAATTAAAACACCTCTGCCATCGGTTTTAGTCGCTATAAACTCTTTTGCAATCAAGTTCATCCCGTCTCTCAACGGAGTTACTAAAGCTACATCAGCAATGCTGTACAGAGCTATGAGTTTTGTGAAGGGCATAAATCGGTAGAGATACCATACGGGCATATAGCCGATTGTGCCATGTTCACCATTGACTCTTCCCACTAAATGCTCAAGGTCACTTCTCAAGATTTTATAGTCTTGGACATCTGTGCGAGATGGTACAGCCACCATAATCAAAGTGACTTTGTCCTTATATTCAGGATTTTCAGATAGAAATAAATCGAAAGCCTCTAATCGTTGGATAATACCCTTGGTGTAGTCCAGCCGGTCTATAGATATAATGATTTTACGGTCGCCTACATTTTGCCGTATCTTATTTACTTCTTTCCTGACGCCGGGATCCTTGGTGGCATGTGAATATTGTTCGTAATTGATACCCATAGGAAATGCATCAACCTTAACCATGCGATTGCCGACGGCAACTTTACCCAGAGTATGGTCGAGGCCTACTATTCTGCAAACGCTGCTGAGAAAGTGCCTCACATAGTCATAGGTATGGAATCCGATTAAGTCGGCTCCCAGCAGGCCCTCTAAAATTTCTTCGCGCCAGGGCAGTAGCCGAAACAACTCGAATGAAGGCCAGGGTATGTGCAGAAAAAAGCCGATTTCCAGCCCGCTGAGCTTCTCCCGCAGAAGCTTAGGTAGCAACATGAGTTGATAATCGTGAAACCAGACATAGTCTCCACTTCTGGCGATTTTTATTACACAGGGCTTTTTAACTTTCATGCCAAGAAGTCT
>JBHIDV010000357.1:0-3119 GCA_046760285.1 Sedimentisphaerales bacterium | reverse complement strand
CCGGTGGCTTGGCTTACCTGGTCCAGCGACGCTTTGGCAAAATCAATATCAGGGAATTTGTCCGCCCGCTGCTTATCTATCAATTGCTTAATTTTTGATAGCTCGTCAGCCAAAAGACTATAATCCTGCTGGTCGATGATTTTTCTCATCGTGCCTTTTTCAATCATGCTAAATGAGCCGCCCAAAACCAAAACGCCCGCATCGATGTAGTCAGGAATATTATCAGCGTTCGTTCCACCTGTGGGCACTAAGGATATGGTCTTATGAATTGCCGGGTCGATGGCCTTAACAAAGGCTGGGCCGCCGAGCTGCTTGGCTGGAAATACCTTGCAAAGATTTGCCCCCTTGGAAAACTGGTCAATAATTTCCGTAACTGTTCCGCATCCTGGTATCATCGGAAGTTTGCCGGCAAATTTTTGGTAGGTACGTAAAGCGAAATTACCAGCCGAAACAAGAAATTGCGCACCGGCATCAGCCGCCTGCTGCACCGAAGGCAATGGGTCCTGGGAATTAGCCTTATTGTACACGGTTAGCATTTCTGATGAGTCGATTAAACTTGCCACGCCAGCTACAAAATCCGGCAGCTCCTTACGCAATCGGCTAAGCTTTTCCAAAGGCTTGCTTATCCGGCAGGTCACTTCCATATTGTTGAGGCCTGCCTTTATAAGAGCCGAAGCTACCTTAACCACATCGAGCTGGTCCTGATTAAAGACCAGAATAAGGCCATCCCTTAATAGTGTGGTTATTGTACTTTTTACATCCATTTTCACTCCTCACAATCTTCTCAGATGAAAGCCGCCGTCAACATTAATCACTGTGCCGGTACAAAAATCGAGCCTGCCTTCGGCGATAGCACCCACAGCTTTGGCTACATCTTCCGGCTGGCCCCAGCGCTTAATAGGTGTTAGTCCCTCAGCTATTAGTTTGTCATACTTGTATTTGACAGCACTGGTCATATCGGTCGCTATAATGCCAGGGGAAATCTCAAACACACCGATATTATATTCGGCTAATCTATCCGCATACAGCTTTGTCATCATAGTGAGGCCTGCTTTGCTTACGCAGTATTCGCCGCGTGATGGCGAACTGGTATATGCTGAGATTGAGCCTATGTTTACAATCCGAAAGGTTCGCTGCGGATGCTGCTTTTTTTGCTCGACCATCCAGTTAGCTACCTGCTGGGTCAAAAAATATGGCCCTTTGAGATTTATGGCCATAACTCTATCAAAGCTCTCTTCCGTAGCCTGTAAGATATCTGCGCGCTGGCGAGGAGCGACACCTGCGTTGTTGACCAGCATGTCACATCGACCAAAAAGGCTTTTTGCCTGCTGGACAATTCTGCACCTGATTTGTTTATCTGCGATGTCGCCCGGCACAAACTCACAGCGGATGGAAAGCTCTTCAGCTTGTTTTTTGGTCTCTGGGCAAGCCGCCGCAGCGCGATTGATGAGCAAATCATATCCCAGTGACGCCAGCTCTATAGCGATGGCTTTTCCAATGCCCCGGCTGGCTCCGGTCACAATGGCTACCGGTCTTTCTGCCATTCTTGAACTTCTCCTTTCACACTCACAACCCCGCAATAAATTGCGTAACAGAACCCCCAGTGAAACTGGGGGCTAAATATTTAGCCCCGTGTTTTACACGGGGTTCGCGTTTCACGCGGGGTCTTTCTTATGTTTTTTCAGAAACTCATGTATTTCCTGTGCAGCTTTCATTCCATCAGCAACGGCTGCCACGACTGTTGATGGGCCTCTGACCAGGTCTCCGCCGGCAAAAACGCCGCCCCTGGAAGTCGCCTGTGAATCCCCTTTTGTTTGGATAAGGCCATTTCTTAATTCCACCCCCGGCAGAATCTGCTTAATATCCTGCGGCAACCTCTGACCTATGGCCTCTACCACCACGTCCATCTCCAGTTCATAAGCACTCGATTCAATAGGGTAAGGCCTGCGTCTTGCTGTCTGGTCCGGCTCGCCCAACTTAGTGGGACAGACCTTAATCCCCGTTAGTTTTCCATCCCGAGAATTGAAGCTAAGCGGCTGAGTCAATATCAAAAAATGTACACCTTCATTTATCGCTCGCTCTCGCTCAGCTCGCCAGGCCGGCATTTCTACAAAGGAGCGACGATATATAACATAGACATCCTTGGCACCAGCCTGTTTAGCAGTGACCGCCACATCCATAGCAGTATTGCCACCACCTATAGCTGCCACACACTTGCCTTTAAGGTTCAGTTTGCCTGGCTGTTTAGCCGCCGAAAGAAATTCCATCGCATTCCACACACCCTCGATGTCCTCATCTTTGTCGCCAATACCAACCGACCTCGGCAGGCCCATGCCGATAAAGGCGGCGTCAAATCCTTCTGCCATAATAGCATCCAGATTAAAATCGGCAGTTAATTCTTTGCCCAGACGCTTTAATAACCTGTCGGCGGGCACATCTTTGAATACAGCGGCGATTTCGTCTTGGAGCGAATCACATTTCCTTTCCGGCGGGATCACCGATTCGGCCAGTCCGCCGAATTCAGCATTTTTGTCAAAGATTGTCACCGTGTGACCAGCTTCAAGTAGTTTAGCAGCGCAGGACAAACCAGCCGGCCCGGCACCAATAATAGCTATGCTCTTGCCGGTTGACTTTCGCGGTATCCGCAGTTTCGACCAGCCTTTCTTGTTGGCTGCTGAAGCTAAATACCTTTGTATGTCCGCAATGGGCAAAGGACCATCGCCAATAAATCCTTGCAAGCAGTTGCCCTGACATTGCTGCTCGACAGGACATAGCCAGGCGCAAACTTCCGGAAACACATTCGCTTCTCTTAAGACCTCATAAGCGGCCTGGTCTTGACCATCCAGGAATAAGCTGATGAATTTCGGTATGTCCACACCTGCGGGACACGCCAATTGACAGGTAGGCTCCTGGCACTTCCGGCAGGCCTGTGCGAGTCTTACTAAGTTATCTCTGTCACTCATTCGGCCGTGCTTAAATATCGGCCCATATACCTTGTTGTCCCGAAATACGCAGCCTGTCATTCCACCGTCACGCATTATCTGCGTACACGCACTACAGCTCACACAAACCTTTTCCGGATACATCCGACCGGTCGTGATAATATCTTTGGCAAAATC
>JBHIDV010000356.1:0-3129 GCA_046760285.1 Sedimentisphaerales bacterium | reverse complement strand
CCGACCGGCTCCCGACTTATGGATTTCCTGGATTTCGTTAACGGCCGACACATCCACCCAGGCGATATGTTCGGGACCCCGCCGAAGGTGGAAACCCTGCAAAGATAGATAAGTAGATTTTACCCTGATGGAGTCAATATGGCCATTATCAGTATTGATAATGTGTATTATCGGTCCAAAAAGGCAAATCCCCAATAGTAATTATTAGTGCTGAAAAATGTGGGTCGTGGGATTTGCAAAAATGAACAAGTCCTTAAAATATTTCGTAAATTTAACAGAAAAATAGTTGAAATTTTTTATTTTAAGTTCTTTTTATTGAATAACTTAGGCAAACTGCTTTAAAAAATGGATTTTTTGTTTGCCATTTACCGATGAAGTATATTATAGAAGTTTCCTTTCATTATTTTTTTGCTTGTGCGATATTACTCTATCGTTTATAATCGTTGTAGGTGAACAAGGGTCGAATTGATCACATTGCTCCAATACTACCCACGGATGTATTTTCTATTAGAGGAGGTTTACGATGGCTAAAAAATACCGTGTAATGGTTAATAATAGAAAATACATCGGCAAGTATGTGGCTATGAAGTCCTTTAACAATAGGACCATAATAGCTTCGGGCAAAGACCCTATAGACGTGATGGGAAGAGCAGAGCGCAAGGGTTTCCCGGATCCCCTTGTTATTTTTGTTCCACCTAAAGGCATGGTTAACATATTTTGATGCCTATTATTGACTACCCATTTACTAAGCTTGGGCCTGATTCACCTTTCCAACCATTCCTTATTATTGAGGTAGTCAATCCCAGAAACGGCTTCAGTAAAGAGATGCCCGCGCTTATTGATACGGGCGCAGATGAGTGTACCATTCCAGGCTTCTATGCAGGCAAACTTGGTTTTTCCTTGAAACAAGGCAAACCAAAATCTATAGGTACAGCCGGTGGTGACAGTACGGCCTATGGTCATCGCTGTAAAATTAATATCTTCGCCATGAATGGCACGGTGGCAAAACCGAGAGTTAATTATGATAACATTGTTATTACAATTCCCACAGCGCTGGTCGATTTCGCACCCGATTTGAGAGTTTCCTATGCTTTGTTGGGCGTCGCGAGCTTCTTAAGAGACTATGTTGTAACGATAGATTACCCTCGAAAGGTATTCTCCATTCGTAAGCCTCGCAAAAAATAATGGCATTTCTGCCTTTAACCACACATGGTTAATAAAAAACCTAAAACCGCACGTGCTATCGCTGCAAGGGTCCTGAACCAGTTCAACCCAAAGCGCAATTATGCCAGCCAAATTCTGGACAAACTCATCCACAAAACAAATGAAAAACAACGAGCCACCGAACTGGTCTATGGGACGATAAGAAACCGCTTTGCTATCGATACGGTGATAGCCAAACTCGCTGATTGTCCTGTCGAAAGAATACCAGCTAAACTGCTAAACATCATTCGGATTGCAGCTTTCGAGCTGTTCTATTCGCCAGAAACGCCCGAGTATTCAATTGTTAATGAAGCGGTTGAAAACACTAAAACAGTCGGCGGCCAGAAACAAACCAGCTTTGTAAATGCGGTACTTCGGCAAATTACAAGGCATATCCGCAACCGCCAAACTCAATTATCCCAAGCCACTCCTGAAGCTACGCTTCCGCAAACGCCTTCGGTCGGCTGTGAATTTGACACGTGCTTTCTGCCAGACCCCGAAGCCTCCTTAGCTGATTATCTTAGTATTGCCTTTTCGCTACCTAAATGGCTCATTACAGATTGGCTTAGTGAATTCGGAGCAGAATCAGCCCAGCAAATCTGCTTTGCCAGCAATCGTAGACCGAGTATTTACATCAGGCCAAACACGCTGAAAACAACCGCACAAGAATTGGGCGAAAAGCTCCGCCAGGCAGGTATTGAATTAGAAATAGTCGATGCTGGATGCTGGATGCTGGATACTCGTCGAGAATCGAGAATCGAGAATCAAGAATCGAGAATGCTCAGGCTCAAAAGTCCGCGAGTAGTAACGGAGCTTGTCGGCTTTGCGGAGGGCTTATTTACCGTGCAGGATATAACAGCTTCGCAGGCGATAAAAATTATGCAGCCGCAGCCGGGCTGGGCTATACTCGACCTGTGTGCCGCGCCGGGCACAAAAACAACCCAATTAGCTGAAGCTACCAACGATTCGGCAACAATTATCGCAACCGATATCGACAGTCAGCACCTCAAGTTGGTCAAAGAAAATATCATTAGGCTCGGCATCAAAGGCGTAAACATCATCGCCTATGAACAAATAGAGCACAAAGCCACTAAAAGAGGTTTATTTAATGCGATTTTATTGGACGTACCGTGCTCAAATACCGCCGTATTGGCCAAGCGTATCGAGGCACGCTATAGATTAAAACCAAAAGTAATAAGAGAACTAACCAAGACACAAACTGAACTGCTGCACAAGGCAGCGACAATAATAAAACATCAGGGAATAATCTGCTACAGCACCTGCAGTATCCAAAAGGCCGAAAACGGTCGGTTAGTAAGAGAGTTTTTGCAGAAAAACCCTAACTTCGAACTCAAATCTGAGAGGCTTATTATGCCCTCAGCCCAGGGATTTGACCACGATGGCAGTTACGTGGCAATCATTGCAAAACTCAAGCCCGGCCTCGAGCGAAGCGAAGGCACAAAAGACTAAAACAAGCAGATAGGACTCGCCTGGTACATCTGCCAAGTAGCCAGGACAATTCATCAATGGAAATCTAATCCACAACCTTTCCACAAAACAAACTTGCAAAGTGTAAAACCTGTTAAAAATAAATTTTTTTTCGGCGCAAAGTCAATACCGACAACAGTCTCTATAAAGTGGAAAAGAAATTCGCCAAAATAGTATTGATTTACTTTTTCATCGGTCAATAATAGCATGACAATACGTTTGATTTCTGCTGGAGAGCAAACGCCGGGACTGAATTGCGAATCGTGGACAAGGATTAGCATACGGGCCCCCGTAAGGTCGGGTCCCTTGATCGCCGTCGGCGGATCAATTGGCAAGGAAGCATAAAAATGCAGGGTATAATCACGGATGAAAATTCCCGCATAGCCGAGTCAGGTTCCCCCAAAGCGGGGGCCCAGTCCCAGGTTAGGGCTATCAACG
>JBHIDV010000355.1:0-3130 GCA_046760285.1 Sedimentisphaerales bacterium | reverse complement strand
GTCTCAATTAAATTATAGAGAGATTTGGAAGGTAATTAAAATGGGCAATATAAAATCACTTTTTTCACTTTTGGTTGGGTTTATAATGGCCTTCTTGCTCGGGATAGCTGGCTATATAGCTATGTTCTATATAAATATGCTTGGTACAGACTCTTTTACGGTTAGGGGCTTTATTTCTCTGTTCACAGGTGTCCCATTGGGCTCCAGCCTTGGCATTTTTATAACAAAGATGTTTTTATTCAGAACCGGCAAGTTTAGTGTTTTATGCCTGTTCACATCCCTTGTATTTGGTTTTTTGGCAGTCCCTTTGTGCCCGGCGCTTGCTTTTATTGGCCTTATTCGCAATGAAGCATTAGCTTTTAATCTTATTTTTCCTCTCGTACCACTATTTGCACTAATCGGCTACAATGCAATGGCGGTGTTACTGAGGAGGAGAAAAGAGAGTGACCGGTCAGCTCCCCAAAAGCATTTGAATGATAGGGACATCAGCCCTGTTATTGAAAAGCAAAGTCAATAACTCTTCGGAGTTGCCCCAGCAGCTTATATGGGAATAACAACACAGGAAAAACTAGGGACAACCAATATTATCTTATAACATATTCACTTATGCGGAGGCGGGCGACACTGAGTGGCATTACGCTATGAACTCGAATTGCAAATATAAATCTCCACCGAACAAAGTAATTTTATTTGAAACGAAAGCCGGCTGGAATCAGCACGGCGGGCCTGAACTTTTTACTTTCGATAATCACGACCCCAAGGGCGGCTGCCCCCGCCTGCGCGGGGGGCAAGCTTGTCACCGTGAAAATGGGGATGCTCTTAAACGACGGCACCGTGAAGTTCATTCGCACCAAGGAGGAACTCCACCAACTCCGCTGGAAATAATTGCGTCTGACAAAAATAGTATTGTTGTTTTATGCAAATAGTCTTTTTGATTAATCGAAAAGACTATTTGCAATTAGGCTACAGAGGCATATATCAGCTACACACAGAGTAGAGCTGTTGATGGTCAGTGCTCCTGATAATTAAGGACCGGCATTCCCAGTCCCTACGCCGCCTTCGGCGAGTCTTGCCCACGCACACCAAGCCCTTCACCACCACATATCTGTAATTGTACCCATCTACCCAGAGCCTCGCCTGTCCTCTATCTTTGTTTTCCTATTAGGTTATTACTAATTCTTCCGTAGTGCCTTATTGTGACACATCGAAGCTATAACATTTACCCCAAGACGATGGCAGAAAGGCGGCAGCAGAAGTTCTACCCGGTAACGGGAACTGGCACCTGCCTACGGCGGACTTAGCATGATGAGAATCGAGCAGAGTTCGGCTCTATCGAGAGTCGAGCTACGAGTTAAAGGTTTCTCGCTCCACTTGGCCGAGGTAGAATCGGCTGTCTTTGGCCATAAAACTAATGATGGCCTCCAGCTGCTGGTCTATGAAGCGAGCATCGTTTGAGATAACCGCCACGCCGATGACAGCGCTTCTTTTGCTGTCGTGATGGTCGAGCTCCGCCACCGAGACATTGAACCTGCTTTTGAGCCTGCTGGTAAGTCCCTTGACGATGCTTCTTTTCTGCTTAAGCGAACTAATCCCCTGCATACACAGATGAGCCGTTAGCAGGCCAACCGTCATTTAACCGTACCTCGATTCTTGATACTCGACGTTTGATATTCTTCACGAGTATAACTGTTTTCTCCGTGGTTGCAACTCTTTTCAAAAAGTCGTAAACCTTGACAACGAATATGTTAGAATTCTGCTTGGCGGTGGTTTCAAGCCTTTATTCGTTGGTTGCGGATCTTCTCCAGCAGACGCTTGGTAGCTATTACGCCTTCATTTTCGCTAAGGCGTTTGCCCTCATACTCGATGCCCACGTAGCCGTGATAGCCGGCAGAAAGAACAATGTTCATCATCCGCCAGTAGTCGATGGTGGTCTCGTTGCCCTGCTGGTCGAAGTCGTAGCTCTTGGCACTGACGGCTTTGGCGTACGGCATTAGCATCTTGACCGCTTCGTAACGGTCGATTTCCGGCGGAAAGTTGCCGAAGTCCGGCAGCGTCCCACAATTCGGCAGGTCCACCTTCTTTATCACGCTGGAAAGCCACTTGCCATTGCTGGACAGCCCGCCGTGATTTTCTACAATGACATTTATCTTGTAATCGGCGGCGAATTTGCTCAGCCGAGCCAAGCCGTCAGCAGCTAATTTCAACTGCTCTTCATAGCTGCCTTGTGAGCGGGCATTGACGCGGATAGAGTGACAGCCTAAAAACTTAGCTGCCTCGACCCACTTATAATGATTCTGGACCGCTTGGCTGCGCCGCTTAGCATCGGGGTCGCCGAGATTGCCCTCGCGGTCACACATAATAAGCAGGCTCACAACGCCATTATCTTCTGCCCGTTTTTTCATCTCGGCTAAATACTTTTTGTCTTTAGCCTTGTCCATAAAGAACTGGTTGACGTACTCGACGGCGTAGATGCCGAGGCTGTGTGCTTCTTTTGCGAAATCGAGGTGGTCTAATTTGGGTTCAGCTTGGCCGCGAAGTCGGCGGTGCAGCGACCATTCAGCCAGCGAAATCTTAAACGGCTCTTTCAAATCAGCCAGCATAGCGTCGATACTGGTGCAGCCTTGTAGGGACAGCCCTGCCACCGTGCCGGCACTTAGCGTAAGAAACGTCCTTCGTTCCATAATAGTTTTCCTTTCCAAAACTGCATCAATTGAGCACCGAGAAGATAGCAGAACCGCTTGGCCAGGTCAAGGCCGTTCCGCATAACGGCAGAGAAAATCCCGCCAGAGATTGCTTGTTTGGGATGCTGCAATAACCTAAAGAGAAGGCCGGTGAGGTGGTAGGTTAAAATCTGTTAGTCCCCGCTCAAAATATCTTCACGGGTTACACCAAACTTTCGTTTGATGGCGTTAATATGGGCGTCCAGAAGTTCATCACCAAAGTGATTAGAGTAATTGTGTCCTATTCGTACAACTGGTCGTCCTCTTTTTGTTTTGTCGGTTTTAGGCGGGTAAATAAGTTTGTCTCCCTTTTTATTACGTATTTCGTAATTTCTTCTAAGGAAGTATCGTTGAACCTGTCCCCATTTTACACGCTGTCGGCTCATGCATGAATAGGTTCGGTAAGCTCC
>JBHIDV010000354.1:0-3153 GCA_046760285.1 Sedimentisphaerales bacterium | reverse complement strand
GCGAATTTGACAATTACGCCTGAGAAAACCACGCTGACCATACTCATCAATTTGATAAGTATGTTCAAACTCGGGCCGGAGGTATCTTTGAATGGGTCGCCAACAGTGTCGCCAACGACAGCTGCCTTGTGGGCATCTGAGCCTTTGCCACCATGAGCACCCTTCTCGATATATTTTTTGGCGTTGTCCCAGGCGCCGCCGGCGTTGTTTAGTGTTACAGCTAAAACAAAGCCACAGGTAAGCCCGCCGGCTAAAAGCCCCATAACACCCGGCACCCCCAGGACCAAGCCGACAACAATCGGCACTAAAATAGCCAGCAGTGACGGCAAAATCATCTCTCTCTGGGCGCCGCGTGTGGAGATAGACACGCATCTGGCATAATCAGGTTTTCCACTACCGTCCATAATACCGGGGATTTCTCTGAACTGTCGGCGGACTTCGTTGACCATATCTCCGGCTGTTTTGCCGACGGCTTTCATCGTCATAGCACAAAATATAAACGCCATTACCGCCCCTGCGAAAAGTCCGCACAGAAGTTTTGGGTTCATTATGCTCAAATCATAAGCGGCTACGAAATCAGCAATAGAAGCGGTTGTGACGTTAACGGCACCTTCGATTCGCTCCATAGCCTGGCCTTTGAAAAATGTGACCTTTCCGACAGTATATAAGCCATCAACACTTTCCTCGGCCAGTCGACCAATCCAGACACGGACTCGCCCGAGTAATGCTGCCAGAAGTGCCATCGCTGTTAGAGCGGCTGAGCCGATTGCAAAACCCTTTCCCGTTGCTGCGGTGGTATTGCCGAGGGCATCGAGAGCGTCTGTTTTTCTGCGAACCTCTTCGCCCAATCCGCTCATCTCAGCATTACCGCCGGCATTATCAGCGATTGGTCCGTAAGCATCGGTAGCAAGCGTGATACCAAGTGTTGCCAGCATACCCACAGCGGCAAAGCCGATACCATAAAGACCCAGTGCTGCATGAGTGAAGCCGCCAGCAAAGCCAAAAGCACAAATAATACAGACCACAATAGTAATGACCGGCAGAGCAGCGGAAAACATGCCGGTTGCAAAGCCATTTATAATAGTTGTTGCCGAGCCCATCGTGGCCTGGTCAGCAATATTGCGTGTGGGTGAATACTGGTCAGAAGTATAGTATTCGGTGAACTGGCCGATAAGGACACCAGTGACTAAGCCGGCCATAACCGAGCCGCAGATGCCCCAGCTAATCCAGCCTGCCTGCGCCATTATCGCCACGGCAATTATAATTAGAATGGAGCTGCTGAGAGTTCCCGTCAGTAGTGCACGCAGCAGATTTTTTTGTGTGGCGTCCTCTTTACAGCGAACCAGAAATATGCCAATGATGGAAAGAATAATACCCATACCAGCAACCAGTGTCGGAGCCAGAACCGCCCTCAATGGGTCCATTCCTTTTTCTGCCAGGACATTTATCCCTAAAGCCGCACCAAGTGCCGCTGTTGCCAGGATAGAGCCACAGTAGCTTTCAAACAGGTCCGCACCCATACCGGCAACGTCTCCAACATTATCACCAACGTTATCAGCAATGGTGGCGGGATTTCTGGGGTCGTCTTCAGGGATGCCAGCTTCGACCTTGCCCACCAGGTCTGCTCCCACGTCGGCAGCCTTGGTGTAGATTCCGCCGCCGACACGGGCAAATAACGCCTGTGTGGAGGCACCCATGCCGAATGTTACCATCGTGGTGGTAATTTCGATGAGCTTGTACTCAGAGTGCATTGCTTTGGGTACGAGGGTCAGGCCAAGAAACTCAAGGCCGTTTCGCATGTGCTGGGCTGTGTAGATGAGCTTGTCTAAAATCAGATACCAGACTGTGATATTGAAAAGCGCAAAACCAACAACGATTAGGCCCATGACCGCACCACTGCGGAAAGCAACCTGCAAGGCACTATTCAAACTTTTGCTTGCACCCTGGGCTGTCCGAGCCGAGGCGTTGGTTGCCGTCTTCATACCCAAGAAGCCGCAAAGAGCGCTAAAAAAGCCGGCTGTCAAAAAGGCTACCGCCACAAATGGGTTCTGCACACCAAAATAGGCCAACATCACAAAGACAATGAACAGGATGACAAAGACCAGAGCTACAATCTTGTACTGGCTAAATAGGTAGGCGTAAGCACCTTCGCGCACGTGTGCGGCAATAGTAACCATTTTCTCGTTGCCTTCATCCGTAGCCATCATCTTCTTATAAAAGATATATGCGGTCACCAAAGCAACTATTGAGGCCGCAGGGGCAATCCACCACGCCGCTGGGGTGCCGGTCACGGCGGCTGCTTTACCGGCTTCTGCCGTCACCGCTGTCGGAACAAAAGAAAACATAGAATCTATAAATCCCATAACATTGCTAAGAATCTTCACTTTTCAGCTCCTTCAGGACTTGACCATAATCTTTGCACATAATATACATAAAAACATCGTTGCAGTTTAATTAAGTGAAGTTGCTTTGCAAGCGTTTTATTGAGGGAATGTAAAAAAAGACCAGAAATCAAAGAGGCAAAAGGTTTAACCTGCAACCTTAAAGCTGTTATGTGTGGTACTTCGCATTGGTCATTACATATTCGGTGCTTAAGTCACAGCCGTAGCAAAAGTTGCTTGCATGTCCTGCGCCCAAATCCACGGTTATAATATGTTCAGTTCTTGAAATAATCTTACGGGCCTTTTTTGTGTCAAATTTTTTTGGGGCACCGTTCTGAAAAACGGTTATGTTACCAAGCCTGCAGGAGAGTTTTTTCAGATTTAATTTTACGCCGACCGAACCCACGGCACAGATAATTCTGCCCCAGTTGGGGTCGCCGCCGTGGACGGCACATTTTACTAACGGATAATCAGCTATGGCCCTGGCGGCCTTTGCCGCATCGGCATAACTAACCGCCCCTTTGACCACAACCTTGAACATCCGCATTGCACCCTCAGCATCAAGTGCCATCTGCCTGACTAAATCACCGCATAAATCAACTAATACTGTTGTGAATTTCTTGTATCGTGGACACTGGCTCACAATTGGGCGATTGCCTGCTAAACCGGAAGCAAGTATTATCGCAGTATCATTAGTGCTTTGATGGCCGTCAACAGTCAGTTTGTTTAACGAATTGCCAATAGCGGTCTTCAAGGCCCTTGCCAGCAAAGG
>JBHIDV010000353.1:0-3173 GCA_046760285.1 Sedimentisphaerales bacterium | reverse complement strand
CAAAAAATCTATTGCCAACACCCTTATCAGGCTTTATAAGATACCGCCAGATGATTTAATCAAATATGTTTAAGGAGCACAAAATTGAAACGCTATGAGTCAATTCTGGTGTGTGCGATTTGCTTGGTACTGGTCGCAGAATGTGCCGTTATCGGTGCAGTTAAGAGGGCGGTTTTGTCGGGGAACCTCAGGAAGTGGCAAGTAGTAACACTTACCTTCGATGGTCCGCAAACCAATGAGGATGCCGAACCTAATCCGTTCCTCGACTATCGTCTCAACGTCACCTTCGCCAAAGGAAAAAAACGATACACTGTTCCCGGCTATTATGCCGCTGATGGTAATGCCGCCGAAACCAGCGCCGCCGCAGGCAATAAATGGCGAGTGCATTTTGTGCCCGATGAAGAGGGCAAGTGGTCCTTCCGATCCTCTTTTCGCACCGGGCGCGATATTGCACTGAGCTCCGATCGGGCAGCTGGCAGGTCTACGCCCTTCGACGGTGTCAGTGGAAGGTTTATGGTAGGACCAACCGATAAGATCGGACGAGACCACCGGGCTAAAGGATTGCTTCGATACGTCGGCAAACGCTACCTGCAATTCTCCGAAACCGGCGAATATTTCCTCAAAGGCGGCGCTGACAGTCCCGAAAATTTCCTGGCCTATGCCGACTTCGACGATACATACGACACCGGTGGGTTGAAGCGCGAAGGAGAAGCCACAGGCGGTAAATTCTTGCATCGCTATGCCCCGCACGTGCGGGACTGGCAGCCGGGCGACCCAACCTGGCAAAACGGCAAAGGCAAAGGCATTATCGGTGCGCTTAATTACCTGGCCTCAAAAGGAATGAACAGCGTTTATTTTATCACGTACAACGTCGATGGTGGCGATGGCAAAGATGTCTGGCCCTGGATAAATCCCGATGAAAAATTCCGCTTCGACTGCAGCAAACTCGACCAGTGGGAGATCGTCTTCTCGCATATGGACAAACTCGGCATCATGCTGCACATCATTACCCAGGAGCAGGAAAATGACCAAGGCCTCGATGGAGGCGAACTCGGCCCGCAGCGCAAGCTCTATTACCGTGAACTGGTCGCGCGCTTCGCTCATCATCTGGCTCTGGTCTGGAACCTCGGCGAGGAAAATACCAATACCGATGCACAGCGAAAGGCCTTTTGCCGATACATAAAAGAGCTTGACCCTTACGACCATCCTATTGTCTGTCACACCTTCGGCGGCAAATACTACGAGCAGGTTTATAAACCGCTGCTGGGATACGAATATTTTGAAGGGGTATCGCTGCAAACCAATGATACGCACGCCCAGACGCTCAAATGGCTCGACCGCTCGGTCTCTGCGGGCCGGCAGTGGGTTGTTTGCCTGGACGAGATCGGCCCGGCACATACCGGCGTCAAGCCGGATAAAGACGACTACTGGCACGATGAGATACGCAAAAAACATCTATGGGGTAACCTGATGGCTGGCGGGGCCGGTGTGGAATGGTACTTCGGATACAAATTCCCAAATAACGACCTGGATTGCGAAGACTGGCGCAGCCGAGACCATCTGTGGGACCTGACCCGGTACGCCCTGAAGTTTTTCCGCCAGCATCTGCCATTTACTGAAATGAGCCATCACGATGAGCTAACTTCTGCTAAGGACGACTATTGCTTCGCAAAGGTCGGCCAAATCTACGCCGTATATTTGCCTTCCGGCGGTACTACACACCTCGACCTGGGCGATAGCTCCGCAACCTTCGCTGTCCAGTGGTACAACCCTCGTACTGGCGGCCCGCTGCAGACTGGCACAGTCACCGAAATAACCGGCCCCGGCTCGGCCGCCATTGGCCATCCGCCACAAGACACAGATAAAGATTGGGTCGCATTGATAAACAAGTAAAAATGCTTCTCAAATCTGTTATCAAAGAGAGCCAAATTGAAAGGTAAGTTTATCACATTATTGGTGATGATCGTAGCGGGCGTGGGAATGGTGGTCTGTGCAGGCTGCCGAAAGCTTGCAGACTTAAAGGGCACCGCGCCCGCGGAACTACAGCAGGTTCGCCGGGTCATTTCATTAGCGGGTCAATGGTTCTTTAAGTTGGACCCAAACAATGTAGGTGAAGAAAAAAAGTGGTACACAGCCAAGCTGACCGACTACATCAAACTGCCGGGCTCGACAACTGAGAACGGCTACGGCAATGATATTTCTGTCGATACGAAGTGGACCGGCAGCATTGTAGACCGCTCGTGGTTCACCGATGCGAAGTACGAAAAGTATAGACAGGGACCCCGCAAGGCAGCAACCCAGCCTGGTTCTGTTAAAATCCCCTTTTGGCTAACTCCTGTGAAACACTATGTAGGCCCTGCCTGGTATCAGAAACAGGTTCATATTCCTGAAAGCTGGAGGGGTAAACGAATCGTCCTGTTCCTCGAACGCTGTCATTGGGAAACGAAGGTTTGGATAGATGGTATTGCTGTAGGTTCGCAAGACAGCTTGTGCACGCCTCATTTGTACGATGTTAGCAATGTTATGACTGCCGGCAAGCACCTGCTTACTATTCGTGTGGACAATTCGATTAAATATAACGTTGGCGTAAATGCCCACTCGGTCTCCGATCATACCCAGACAAATTGGAACGGTATAATCGGGCGGATTGAATTGCAAGCTACCGACCGGGTATGGGTCGGTGACGTTCAAGTATATCCAGATATCGAGAACAAACGGGCGAAACTTCGCATCACTATTGGCAACGCCACGAGCCAGGCAGCTGTGGGAATGCTCACAATCAGTGCCGAAAGTTACAATACACCGCAGAGGCACAGGGCCGAACCAGAAACTGTGGGGTTTAACGCTTCAAAGCCCCAGAGCACTGTTGAGCTGGACTATATGATGGGCGAAGATGTGCTATTGTGGGATGAGTTCTGCCCAACTATGTACAAGTTGACGGTTTTGCTTAAAGGCGCCACAAAGGATAAGACGTTTCACGACCGACACACCATCACGTTCGGCATGCGCCGATTCAGTACAACAGGCACGCAGTTCACCATCAACGACCGTCTCACTTTCCTGCGCGGCACGTTAGAATGTTGCATCTTTCCGCTTACCGGCTATCCAGATATGACCGTTGAGGGCTGGCTACGAATCTTCCGCATTGCAAAGGCACACGGCCTCAACCACAT
>JBHIDV010000352.1:0-3182 GCA_046760285.1 Sedimentisphaerales bacterium | reverse complement strand
ATAAAGCCCGATTAAATTGCCGATTTTCGATTGCCGAATGCCCCCGCTCCAGTCGGGGGTTGAAAAACGCAAATCGAAAATCGATGTGAGAACCTGCTCCCTCGACCCGGCTCGGGACAGGCTTGCGTGAGCCCTTCAGTGGAGGCAAACATGGCTGAAGGATACCCTGAAACAGCAAAAGTTTATCCCACCGAAAAACTTGGCCAATTTAGCATTCTCGACATGCTGACTTACTTTGAGCAGCACGGCGTGATGCGTGTCTCAGACCTGCACATCAAAGTTGGAGCGCCGCCTACATATCGCATCGACGGCAACCTGATAAAGCTCAAAGGCCCCACAGTGACGCCAGAGGTGGCAAATCGGCTTATCTATCCACTTTTAAGTGACGAAAATCTTCGCAAGCTGCAAAGCCAACATAGCGTAGATTGCTCTTATCGACTGCGTTCATTGCAGTTTCGAATAAATATCTTCAGGGAAAACGACGGGATAGCTGCAGCCATCCGAGCATTGTCGCTGGATGTTCCAAAAGTCGAAGAGATCGGCTTTCCAAATAATGTGTGGGAAGATATTACCAACCGCAAGCATGGCCTGGTCCTTTTGACCGGCATCACAGGAGCCGGCAAATCTACAACCATTGCCTCACTAATCGGCAGAATCAGCGAAAAGCGTGCCTGCCGGGTTATAACCGTCGAAGACCCGATAGAATATATCTTCCAGCAGAAATATTCGATTATCTCGCAACGCGAGGTCGGAAGAGACGTCGAATCCTTCCTTCAGGGATTAAAAGAAATGATGCGTGAGGACCCCGATGTCATATTTGTGGGAGAGATGCGCGACCCGGAGACCATAGCCATGACCCTTATGGCTGCCGAGACCGGGCATCTGGTCTTCTCCACACTGCACACCAGGGATGCGACCGGCACGGTAACACGAATCCTGGACTATTTCCCGGCAGGCAGACAACAAGAAGTGCGAAATCAGCTCTCGCTGGGGCTTGCATATATCATCAGCCAAAAATTAGTGCCCAAAAAAGACGGAACCGGCCGCCTTGCAGTGATGGAAATACTTAACAATAATTACGCCTGCGCCAACTTGATTCGTACCGGCAAGGTAGAGCAATTATATTCGCAACTGCAAACGAAAACTCGCGACAAGCCCGATGAAAAAATGATAACTATGGAAAAACATCTGGCCATGCTGGTTAAGCAGGACAAGGTTGACTTGCTGGAAGCTAAAAAATGGGCCAACGACCTTAAAGCATTTACTGACTGCATGCAGCGAGATTGAAATTCGTCGTGTGACCCGTGGTCCGAGCGACGGGTAACGAAGATATGACCATTCAGTTTAACTGTCCCCATTGTAATGCGCTGATTGCCTTTGACGAAAAGCACTGTGGCAAACGTGCCCGATGCTTGACGTGCGGACAACTTTTCATAATCCCTTCGACTGACTACAAAAAGCCACAGAAAATCAAACTCAAGGTTGAAAGGGCTGAACCCTTGCCCGGTTTTTATTGGGCTGCATTTGTTGACAATTGGAAGCTGTTTGCAAGGCCGCAAAACGCAACAGGATTGGTATTTGTGGCGGCAGCGGTTTGCTTCAAGTTTTTCGTTGGCCATACAGACTATTCTTTTACTATGGGCGCATTTAGAGTGCAAGCACCGACCGGACTGATAGTAAGGCTGGCAGCGTGGGGATGTCTGTTCTGGTACTACATGGAAATAATCTACTCAACAGCATTCAATGTCCAAGAGCTACCGGACGTTTACATGGGTGGCCTTTTCGGTTTCATCTGGAATGTGGTCAAGTCACTATTTATATTTGCTACCGCACTGGTAGTAGTTGAACTGCCATGCATTATTTTCATTGTGATATCAAGAAATGTGGGAATCGAATGGCCGGTGGTTTCGCATCTATTGGCACTTGCCGGGCTGTTTGCTTTCCCGATGGCAATCTTAACCTTATCAATTGGCCGGGATATTGCAATGCTCCGGCCGGACCATATCCTCGAGCCTATTTCCAAAGCCTTTTGGGCCTACGTTACCGTATTTGGCGTGTTTGCATTGGCCTGGGAGCTTCAGTTACATACTGTAGGATATGGCGAGCTTCTTGGTACAGGCAAGATTGTTGTAGGATTGAATTTGCTTGCTAACATCATGGTACAGGCTTTAGCCATCATATCAATGCGTTCGATAGGCCTATTCTACCGTCATTATAGCTGTTACTTTCACTGGTAAGCAGTTTCTTAAATTAAGCCACAGATGAACACAGATTAACACGGATTTTTAGTAGTTTTTGTTGTGTATTTCTGTGAAATCTGTGAAATCTGTGGCCAAAATACTTTGAACTTTCTGCAGAGCTGATACAGTGAAAATCACTGGGTAAAGCTCTTCAAAATACCACAGACGGGCAAAATATAGCCCTATCGGCGAAGCTGTCACCGATGTGCCCTGTTTAGTTTGTTCAATAAGCCAAGAAACTCCACGTGAAATAGCAGAACGAAAGTAATCCATCCCCAAGCTTCGCTTGAGGCTGCCACACAACATTAATTCTGCCAGGGCATCTACTGCCAAAGCTGTCTCTTCAATAGTTGACTTTGCTCGGCCCCATCCGCCATCCTGGTTTTGGGCAGATAAAAGCCACCGAACGGCTTTATTTATCATCGGTGCATAACCCCGCGTAAAACGCGAAACCCGTGTAAAACACGGACCCCACGTAAAACGTGGGGCTAAATGTATTGAATATTTAGCCCCCAGTTTCACTGGGGGTTCTGTTACACAATTTATTGCAGGGTTGAATCCGCCAGTGGTGGACCCGCAAAGGGCTGTCAGCACCCTGGCCGTTCCGTAAAGAGGATTTTCCTGATTCGGTGCAAATTGATTGCCAAACCATAATGGCACCCATGAGCCGTCTTGGTTTTGGACACGTTTTAGGTAGGTCAGTCCGCTGGTGATTGCCTTGACCATTCGCTTGTGCATAGAAATCGGCACAACATCCAGCCAGGCACTAATCGCACCTATAGTGTGGGCGGTAAGGTCCGGCGCGCTGCGGTCGAAGGGAAGCGCTGTCCATCCTCTACAAAAAGTTGGAATCCCCCCGTCACGATTTTGTAATCCCAATAACCAATCTAATCCGGCCATAACAGCATCGATAACCTGCTTATCTATCAGACCCAGATGGCG
>JBHIDV010000351.1:0-3201 GCA_046760285.1 Sedimentisphaerales bacterium | reverse complement strand
TCACCAAATCCTGCAAAGTACAAACAAAATTATCAGTAATCCCAGAGTTACCCAGCTCAAATAGGTCGGCAAAATACCGGAATGGAGCAATCGCAGAAATGCTGTCAATGCCAAACCCAGCCGGCCACTTTGCTCATACGTGTCGAAATAGCCTTTTTCCTGGCTGGTATAGAGCTGCTTTAGGCCGCCCATAGACGAAACCGTTTTGTAGAAATGTGTTCCGGGTATTGTCATTTGTTCGTTAGGCTGCACCTCGCCGCAAGTCCAGGTGGGCACGATCCTGACCTTCTTTGCCCATAAGCCTACCAGTAGAGTAATCAAGCCTAGAGCAATGCCAATTATTATCAGGGCTGTGGCGAGAATAGATTCCCAGTTGCCACTGAAAATCCCAGGGCCGGTTTCTATGTTCAATGCAGCCAAAGCGGGGTAAACGAACCGCTCAAGTGGCACCTGGCGATAAAAAACTCCAAAAATCACACATAGCAATGCAAGTACCAGCATCGGGATGGTTTGCAACGGCGAAACCTCTTTAACGTCACCGAAAGCAGAGGGCAAACGTGACAGAAACACCGAGTGTATAATTTTTACCGAGTACGCCAAGGTAAGCGCACCGCCAAAGATAGCAGCAAGCAACCAGATAGGCCACAGTCTGGCCGCGGCTCCGACCTGTGTGCTTCCCATTTGAATCACGCCCTGATAAACCATCCATTTGGAAACAAAGCCGTTAAACGGCGGAATGCCGGAGACACTCAGAGCTGCCACCAGAAAAGTGACAAAGGTAAGTGGCATTTTTTTACCCAGGCCGCCAAGTTCATCCAGCTCCGCCGTTCCGGTTGTCTGTTCAACCGCCCCTGCCCCCAGAAATAAACAACACTTGTATATGGCATTGTTCAACATATGAAACACTGCGCCGGCAATGCCCACAGCCGTCCCCGTGGCTATACCCAAAACCATATAGCCAACCTGACTTATTGCAGAGTAGGCTAACAGCTTCTTAATATTATGCTGCACTATGGCTACCATCGCCGCGATAACAATCGTTGCCGCACCGATAATCGCCAGGACAAGGGTTAAAGCGGCCGAATCAAGCCTGAACATCCCACGGGCAACGATTACCAGCAAATAGATTCCCAAAAGCTTATCCAGCGCAGCCGGTAACAGGGCCATAACAGAGACCGGTGCATATTCACCACTGGCAGGCAGCCAGGTATGCAACGGCATGGCACCTGCTTTGGTGATGGCGGCGGTCATAAGCAACAAGAAAGCTATAATCGGAAGCACCGAAGTGGTTGTCAGGTTAATCTTAGAAATCTCAAATGTAAATCCTGAAAGCGTCCAAACCATAAACACGCCGAGCATAAAAGCAGCATCAGATGCCCCTATCATGGCAAAACTTTTTGTCGCTGCGAAATTAGAATTTCTGCCACCCGTGGTTATCAAAAGGTACAGCGAAGCAGTAACAACCTCCCAGAAGATAAGCAAAAACAGCAAGTGATTGGAAAGTAATATTCCCGCTGAGCCGCCTATGGTAAGCAGAACCGCACCATAGTAAATATTCATATTGCGTATTGCGTATTGCGTAATGCGTAATGAATACAAAGTTATTAGTAGGCCGAAGCCCATAGCAAACATCAATATAAATGCCCCCAACGGCGTGACGGAAAGCTCCAGCTCTAACTTCAGCTCACCTATCTGAAGAACGGGAAAGCCATCGTCGTATGCACCAAAGACAAATATCTGGATGCCCAATACAAACGTGATGGCTGAAATAATCAACGCCAGCACCTTAGACGGTGACTTGACTCTGTTCGGCAGAAACAGCAATACAAAGCCTACGAGCAAAGGCAGAAAAACCTCGATAAGTAGAATTCTGTCCAATTTAGAAATCCTCCAACTTCCATTGTGGCTGGCCGATTTCCTTTTTAATCTTTGCCGTTTTTTCACAGCTTAATTGATGCAACTGCTCGTAGCCGGCCACGTTATTGCCCCGCCCATCGACAACCGCCAATCTCTCGGTACAGCTATAGCAAGGGTCAACCGCAGCGAGGGTAATAGTAACATCAGCGATGTCTCCGCCGATGCACGAGGCCTTAAACGAAGGCACATTAACATAGCTTGGTGCCCTGACCTTATGGCGGATGGGGCGATTGCCGCCATCGCTGCGGACATAATGAAACGTTTCACCTCTGGGGGCTTCGGCATGTCCAACCGCTTCGCCCGGCGGAATCTCCTTGACTTCAGTAGTAACAGGACCGTTCGGCAGCTTCGCCAGGGCCTGTCTGACCATCTTAATGGATTCAAAGGTCTCCAGAAATCTTACAACCGCTTTAGCAAAAACATCGCCTTCCGGCTGGGTAATTACATTCCAGTCCAAATCAGCGTATGCTGCATACGGGTCGTCACGTCTTACATCAATAGCAACGCCGCTACCTCTGGCAGTCGGGCCTACTACCGCATATTTTATGGCGGCTTCTTTGCTCAATACCCCTACACCTTTGAGCCGGGCGTGCAAAATAGGGTCATCAAGCACTGCCTTGGTGAGCATCTCGGTTTTCTTCTCGATTTTGTCAAGCTCTTTCAATATTTTTGGCTTTAGCTCATTAGGGATATCTTCCCGGCAGCCGCCGACCTTGACGTTTCCGTAATTGTTTCTGTTGCCGGTTATCTCTTCTAATAAATCGAGCACCGGCTCGCGGTATTTCCACGCCCACATAAAAACGGTGTCGTAACCGATAAAATGCCCAGCTAAACCTACCCATAACAGGTGACTGTGGATGCGTTCGAGTTCGTTAATAATTACCCGCACGTACAGGGCACGCTCAGGTGGCTTTACGCCGACAAGTTCTTCCACAGCCTGCACATAGGCCAAGGGATGCGAGGCTGAACAAATTCCGCATATACGGGACACCAAGAACGGAATCTGGTCAAACTGCAGCGTTTCGCTGAGCTTCTCTATGCCGCGATGGTTGTAAGACAGTCTCACGTCTATATCGGTTACCTTTTCGCCGTCGACGGTGAGCTGGTAAAACTCCATCTCTTCCTGTAACGGATGAAATGGGCCAACCGCAAGAACCGGTTTTTTGATAGTTTTTTTCATTTTCCTTTTACTTTTTAGCCACTGATTTCACTGATTTCACTGATTTATTTTTTTGTTTTTTTTGCTTTTATTTAATCTGTGTCAATCTGTGTTAATCTGTGGCT
>JBHIDV010000350.1:0-3206 GCA_046760285.1 Sedimentisphaerales bacterium | reverse complement strand
AAATTCACGGCAATAAGGTGGTAGTTAAAAGACAGACGACAGAAGACGGATGACGGAGGTGCGACCGTTAGGGAGCGGGTTGATATTAGGTTATCAGGTAATCGGAAATCAGGTTGTAGGATATCAGGGTAGCAGGGTATTAGGATGCGGATTTATAAAGGCTAACGCTGAATTATATTATCGCATAAATGAAAAAGGAGACAAATTAGATGGGATTAACCCATGTGACTGTAAGCTTAAAAGCAAGTCAAAGCTCAAAAAAGAAATATGAAGCTGAATTTTTAGTTGACACTGGGGCAACAGATATAATGGCCCCGGCAAAAAAGTTGCTCAAAGCTGGGATTAAACCGATAGGTAAAACCGTATACGAATTGACTGATGGCAGTGTGAAAGAATATCCCTTTGGCTTAGTGGTTATTGAATTCATGGGAGAAACCACTGCCGGCAGAGTGATATTCGCTCCAGATGAAGTAGAACCGATTTTGGGAGTTACGGCCTTGGAATCCGTGGGTATTCTGGTAGATGCGGTAAGACAAACCTTAAAACGTATGCCAGCTATACCGTTAAAGTGAAGGCAAAAGGGATGGAAGATGGATTGGTGGCTGGTTTTTGCTATTTTTTTGTTTTTTGCGTGCGCTTCTTTGATAATAGCTGAAGTATTTGTGCCCAGCGGCGGCCTGATAAGTGTTTGCGCATTTGTATGTCTGGCCGGGGGTATAGCTATATTTTTTCAGCACAGCACCACAGCCGGCTGGGTAGGTGTAGTTATTTCTATGGTAATGATACCGTCAGTTTTGATAGTCGCATACAAAATATTTCCCAAGACCAGATTCGGCAAAAGTGTGACGCTTACGCCGCCGCAGCGCCAAAAGGGCGATGCTATAGCAGATACAGCCGAACTAAAAGAGCTGCTCGGTGCCGTCGGACTGGTACTTACGCCGTTAAGGCCGGTGGGTACGTGCGATTTTTCAGGACAAAGGGTTGAATGTGTAGCCGAAAGCGGTTATGTTGATAAGGGTAAAACGGTCAAGGTTATCCACGTGGAAAGTACACAGCTAACCGTTCGTGTAATAGAACAAGAGGATTCCCGCCGTACGGAAGCCTAAAGTTAATGAAAGGACGAAAAATGAATAATCTAATCCATATAATCCTGGCACAAGCTGATACTACAAAGGTTATCGGCGTGATACTGTTAGTTATTCTTATTATTGCAGCATTTGTGTTTTTACTGCTGGTGATAAAGTTCTTCCGATTATGGCTACAGGCGAAATTATCCCGCGCCGACGTAAAATTCTCCGAGCTTATCGGAATGTGGCTGCGTAAAGTCGATATTAGAACAATAGTCCTCAGTAAGATAACCGCAGTCCAGGCAGGGCTATCCTTAACCACACGGGATCTGGAGAGCCACTTTTTAGCTGGTGGCCGAGTCCCGAACGTAGTACGCGCCCTAATCGCTGCCAACAGAGCAAACATCGATTTGACCCTGAAAACAGCAACCGCTATCGATTTGGCAGGTCGTGACATCCTCGATGCGGTGCAGACGAGCGTCAATCCGAAAGTGATTGACTGCCCAAATCCTGAGAAGGGCAAAGATACTGTGGATGCCGTGGCTCAGGATGGTATTCAATTGAAGGCAAAAGCACGTGTGACTGTGCGAGCCAATATCGAAAGGCTGGTCGGAGGTGCAACTCAAGAGACAATTATTGCACGGGTCGGCGAAGGAATTGTTACTACAATCGGCAGTGCCATAACGTACAAAAGTGTCCTGGAAAACCCAGATAGTATCTCCCAGGCCGTTCTCGATAAGGGTCTGGATGCAGGAACTGCTTTCGAGATTTTGTCTATTGATATTGCCGATGTAGATGTGGGCAAAAATGTAGGTGCGGAACTTCAAGCCGCACAGGCCGAAGCTGATATGCGAAGAGCAAAAGCTGAGGCGGAAAAACGCCGGGCTATGGCCGTCGCCCGCGAGCAGGAAATGCGAGCGCTGGTGGTGGAAAACGAGTCAAAGGTACCGCTGGCTATGGCTGAGGCCTTCCGCAAGGGCAACCTCGGAGTTATGGACTATTATCGAATGAAAAATATTATGGCTGATACCGATATGCGAGACTCGATTGCAAAGCCGAAAAAGAAAGAATAGTCTCGATGCTTGATACTCGATGCTCGATACTTGATGCTCGACCACTTTTACAGGCAAAAAATATGGATGAACTTCTGGCACAACTAATCCAGGCTGCTCGAAGCGACGATGTCGAAGGCTGGATGAATATACTGATCGTCGTAATCATAGCAGTTTTCTGGGCGATCAGCGGGATTCTAAAAGCAAGGGCGGGAAAGCCGGAAGAAGAGCAGGAGCAATTGGCTGGCAAGCCGACCCCCAGGCAGCCACCGGCTGCCAGGGGCTTAAAAGAAAAACTGCTTCAGCAGGCTCGGCCTACCCAGCCTGTCCGTCCTGCGCCAGCCAGAAAGATTGGCTATCCTCAACCCGTTGCCCAGCGGGTTACTGCCAAAAAGAGACCTATACGAATCCCCACTGTAGAAGCCCTCAAAGAACCAAAACTACCGAGGCCAGCACCGCGAGTTCGGCCAGCCGTTGAGGAGCTTCCACAGCTTATCAGCAAGCCCGTAGAGAGGCCCGAACCAGAGCTTGCTGTTGAATCTTTATTGGATTATGCCGACCCGGACGAGTTAAGAAGGGCGATCCTGCATTACGAAATCCTCGGCAAACCTTTATCGTTGCGCGGCCCGGGCGAACAGATTATCGGACTTTAATAGGGGCAAGAAATTTAGCGGATCGCTATAGCTTATAGCGAGGGCGGATAGCGCTGTCAGCTATGCGGTCTGAGGACCACCTACCGTTAAAATTTACGGCGCCGATCAACGCCGCAAAATTTTAAGCGTAGGTGGGTAGTAGTTTGTCGCAGAAATTTTGATGGGTTGTCATATCGTATGAGATATTTGAGCTGGCACACAAACCAGAGGGAAAAACGATAAATGCCCTTAGGGTGTGGGTTTCGAAAGAGATAAAGCCTCTTTTTCCAGACTACCTGGACATCACCTCAAAGACCTTGGTAGCTCGGATGCTACCTCAGCTTGAGCACCCGGGATACCAGGGCAAGAAGTTCGTCATCACCAAGTACGGTATCGCATCGAAGGCCCGTTTTACGTTGGCGGTGAGATAAATGACTGACCAAAGCCTTGAACTG
>JBHIDV010000349.1:0-3209 GCA_046760285.1 Sedimentisphaerales bacterium | reverse complement strand
AAAAAACTCTTGACAAAGTTAGGCAAGGCTAACTATATTAGGGAAACAATACATAGGAAGGGAAAGAGTTATGACTGTAGCGAAAAACAAGGACTTAAGTGCCTCTTTGGAGGATTATCTTGAGGCTATATTCAATATAACTGGCCAGTCCCGGAGCGCCCGCAGTAAAGATATAGCAAAGCTGCTCGGTGTGTCTAAGTCCTCTGTTACAGGGGCCTTACGAGTCTTAAAGAAAAAGGGTTTAGCCAACTATAAACCATACGATTATGTTACACTTACCCAATCCGGCTGGGCGGCTGCAGCCGATATTGTCAGAAAACACAATGTTCTTAAGTCTTTTTTTATCAACGTCTTAGGTGTAAAACCAGATGATGCCCACTCAGCCGCATGTAAGGCTGAGCATGCACTTGGGCCAGGCATTATATCAAAGCTTCTATGCTTTATCGCATTTGTGACCGAAAGCAACAAGAATGGTTACGATTTGGCAGGTGAATTTCAGAAGTTCTGCAAAACAAGGTTGCCAGAGACCAACCATCGAGAAGTTACCAAGTGAGTCAATAATGATGGAGCAGAAGCAAATAAGGCCTTTATCCATGGTGCAGGCTGGTGAAACTGTAAAGATAGCCAGGATAGAGGCGGGGCGGGGCTTGAATAGCAGGCTCGCATCTATAGGGCTGGTGCCCAATGTTCAAATAACCGTCGTAAAGAATACCCATCCTGGGCCTTTTGTAATAAGTATTAAGGACTCCAAGATGATGTTAGGTAGGGGCATGGCTCATAAAATTATGGTTTATGACACTTAACGCTTTCTACCAGGTAAATCATATTTTTTTACATATATAGTTTGGAGCACCTAACTTTTTTATGTAAGAAATTTGAAAGCGATGGTCGCGATTATGAACAAAATCACTGTAGCCTTAGCAGGCAATCCTAACAGTGGAAAAACCACCATCTTCAATATGCTAACCGGGGCCCGCCAGCATGTGGGTAATTATCCTGGAGTAACAGTGGAGAAAAAGGAGGGGCTGTGTAAATACAAGGACTATGAAATTACATTTGTCGATCTGCCGGGGACGTACGGTTTGACAGCTTATTCTATCGAAGAGCTTGTGGCCCGCAATTTTATAATTGATGAGCAGCCTGATGTGGTGGTCGATATTGTTGATTCCTCCAATATTGAGCGGAACCTATATTTAGCAACACAGCTTATCGAAATGAATGTGCCTTTGGTTTTGGCTTTCAATATGAGCGACATCGCCAAGCAAAAGGGGATGGTGTTTGATATCCAGCAGCTATCTAAGCTTCTACAAGCGTCGATAGTTCTCACCGTTGGTAACAAAGCCAAAGGCAGAACCGAACTGCTTGATGCTATTATTGAAACTGCCAACCGAGGTAAGGTACCGCGTACCTACAGGATAAGCTACGGACAGGAGATTGAGACTGAATTGGCAAATATCGAAACACTCATTTGTGCCGAAGAGTGTCAATTAGCAGAAAAATATGACCCCCGATGGTTAACGATTAAACTGTTAGAGCAGGACAGTGACATAACCGCCAAAGTGCACACGAAAAAAATTCTCGATGCTGTTGCGGCAAGTGTTGAGCATCTTAGAACCATTTTCGGTGATGAGCCGGAAATTGTAATTGCTGACAGGCGGTATGGTTTCATATCAGGTGCATGTCAAGAGACTGTCAAAACCACTGTCGAGTCACGCCACAGCAGAAGCGACATGATAGATGCTATAGTAATCAATCGAGTCTTGGGACTGCCGATTTTCCTCCTATTGATGTATTTGGTCTTTTCCTTGACCTTTAAGATAGGTGAATATCCGATGAGCTGGCTGGAGCAGTTTTTCGGCTGGACGGGCAAAACGATAGCCAATTTCTGGCCGGTCGGCAGTGATAGTTGGCTTAAATCTCTTTTGGTCGACGGCGTGATAAGTGGGGTGGGTGGGGTATTGGTGTTTTTGCCTAATATACTGCTGCTGTTTTTTGCGATAGCACTTCTTGAAGATTCCGGCTATATGGCCCGAGCGGCCTTTATTATGGACCGCATCATGCACAAAATCGGTCTGCACGGCAAGAGCTTTATACCTATGCTTATTGGTTTTGGCTGTTCCGTGCCGGCTATTATGGGCACACGAATACTTGAGAACAGGCGCAACAGGTTTACTACGATAATGGTAATACCATTGATGAGTTGTGGCGCACGGTTGACAATTTACATGCTGATCATACCAGCGTTTTTCCCGCAGAATTGGCGTGGGCCGATGCTGTGGCTTATTTATCTAATAGGAATTGTTTTGGCAATAATTTGCATTAAGATTTTGCGATTGACTGTTTTAAAAGGCGAAACGACGTCATTTGTTATGGAGTTGCCGCCGTATCGTATGCCTACTCTCAAATCGCTATGTATTCACATGTGGCAGCGAGGCTGGATGTATCTTCGAAAGGCAGGCACCATAATCCTTGCCGTATCGATGGTTCTTTGGGCGGCCATGAGCTATCCGAAGCTCAGCCAAGAATCCTTAGTCGGTTTGAGCCGTGAGCAGGCCCAGCAAGCTAAATTGGAGCATTCGATTGTTGGCCGATTAGGGCGAACAATAGAGCCTATTCTTAAACCGCTTGGTTTTGACTGGAAGATTGGGACAGCACTTATCGGTGCAACCGCTGCTAAAGAGGTATTTGTATCACAATTAGCAATTGTATATGCAGTAGGTTCCCGCGGAGCAGGGGCTCTGGATAGTATTGGAAAATCCGCCGAAGGCGGACTGCGACAGAAACTGCAGGCAAACTACAGCCCATTGACTGGATTCTGTATTATGCTTTTCTGTTTGATTTATGCGCCGTGTATAGCTACGGTTGCCATGACGAAGCAAGAGACAAGAACATGGCTTTGGGCGTTATTCCAATTCTTCAGTCTAACCGCATTAGCCTATGTTGTAACACTAATTGTCTATCAGGTTGGCAGCTTTATAGCGGGTTAGAAGGGTGAAAAAATCAATCATTTCTGTGCTGTTTTTGAAGGTGGATTTTTTAAAAATTGGAAGATTTTGCTTGAATTGAAGGCGTCTGTTTTGGTATAAATAAGGTACTGAAGGTGTGTGATTTTTTACTTCTGAGGTGCTATATTTTCCACGATTTTTTCTTCCTAAGAGGAAGCATTTATATGGTGTAAGGCACAAAACAATAAGGCAGGCTTTCTGCCG
>JBHIDV010000348.1:0-3212 GCA_046760285.1 Sedimentisphaerales bacterium | reverse complement strand
AACGAAACAGCGAGAAGTGTCTTCTTTTCCTGGCCCGTGCCTACAACCGCGATTTCATTTCCATCGGCTGACCAGACGACGGGACCAACGCAATCATCAGCGAGGTTCCGCTGTTCACCGGTCGAGGTGTCGATGACGACCAATTGAGAATTCCATGTGACGCCGGCAAAGTGCTTCCCGTCCGGAGAAAGCGCACACCTGTAAAGGAAACCTACCTCCTTAATGGCGCTGAGCTGGGAGATGGTGATAAAACGTTTTATTAACTTAGTGGCACCATAGCTCAAAGGCAGCAGAACCGCGACTGCTATCACCGCTGCAGCGGCTAATTTTGTTATTCTGCTTTTCATAATTATTCTCCTTATCTTCAGACTTGTGCTAATCTTAGTGGCTGTTTTAAGCCTAACATTCTGTTCTCGGATGATTCGTTCTAAGACCACGTTTTCAAGATTGCTCTGGGCCAGGATTTTGCCATTTTTAATTAGACGGTCGCGAAGGTCACTTGCCTCTCTCAGCTCTGCCCTGCAGGAAGCACAGCTTTTGGCGTGTTCTGCAACCGAGCGTTTTTTCACCTCATCCAGAAGACCTTCAACATAAGCAACTAAAAGTTCTCTAAATTCTGCGCAGTTCATTTTTACACCTCATAAACTTCGCTACGCTCATGCTGCTGCAAGGAGTTTCGTAGCATAGCGTAGGCCCGTGACAGCGTTTTTGTAACTGTGCCGAGAGGCATATCCAGCCGTTCGGCAATCTGATTGCAGGAGTGCTCGCCATAATATCGCAGCAAAATTACTTCTCGGTATGCCTGCGGCAATTCGGCAATGGCTGCTTCGAGGCCGTAATCCTGTGAGAGTTCTGGGTCGGGCGCCTCTTGCGAGACTGAACGGACAAATTCTCGCTGTCGGCGGATTTGCTCACGTCTTTGGTGTTCTTTTGCCACGCGGTCGGCGATGCCCAGCAGCCAGGAAAAGAAAACATCTGGTTTCTTCAACCTGTCCATCTTGAAATAGGCTCGTACAAAACTTTCCTGTGCGGCCTCTTCCGTCTTGTCTTTGTTGCCCAATTTTCCAGCCAGATGAGCCAGCAAAATCGCCTGGTAACGCCGTACAAGGTAGCGAAAATCGTCCGGATGGCCATCCAAACAGCGCTGGACGTAGTATTTATCCGCCAGACGTTCGGTGGATTTATCCGTTTCAGACATATCAGCACCTCGAAAAGACTCTGCGAATCTGTGTTTTCACTATATAGTGCAGGACCAAGCGTTTTTGCGACAAAAAAATAAAAATTGCATTGGCGAAGAAATCCTAAATAATAGGTCTTGAAAAAGTTGATTAAAATGATAAGGAATGAGATTAACGATGCACGAAATAATAACTCTTCCTAAGCCGAATCTTGATGGTTCGATGTCACTGGAGAGAGCTATAGCTGCTCGGCGGTCCCGGCGTAGCTTTCTTTCCAAAGCTCTTACACTGGAGCAAATCGGCCAATTGGCCTGGGCCGCTCAGGGTCAAGATGTCAGCAGTAAATATCGCACCGTACCTTCAGCCGGGGCAACCTATCCCTTGGAGCTTTTCGTGGTAAACGAGCAGGGTCTATTTCATTATTTACACGCTAAAGGCGCCCTTGAGAAGCTAACAGAGAAGGACCTGCGCTCCGCACTTGCGGCTGCTGCCTGGGGACAGGAATTTATTGAAGCTGCGCCGCTGACGCTGGTCTTTGCAGCAGAATTTGTCAGAACAACAGGACGCTACGGCCGACGCGGCGTTCGTTATGTTTATATGGAGGCTGGCCATGCTGCTCAGAACGTCCACCTTCAGGCTGAGTCCTTAGGGCTTGGCTCTGTGGCTGTTGGTGCTTTTGATGATGCTTCGGTCAGTAAAGTTTTGTCACTGCCAAAACACCTTGAGCCTATCTATATGGTGGTGGTAGGATACCGTCGTAATAACCCCACGTAAAACGTGGAGCTAAATATTTAGGGGTTCCCAATTCGCAATTCATCGCGAAGTAGGTGCCTATCCTGCGGTTTTACCGCAGGTTCGTCGCAAATAATTGCAGGCTATAATCAATGTCCTGGGACTGGGCTGACAATATCGCACAGCAGCTTTCGAGCCAAGGCTTAATGCAAACAGGCATCTGCTTGATTCTCGGTGCAGCGGACACGGGCAAAACTACTCTGGCCACTGCTCTGGCACAACATCTAGCGCAGAGGCAGCCTGTGGGAATTATTGATGCGGATATCGGCCAGTCTCATATTGGGCCGCCTACAACGGTCGGCTGGGCCGTCGTCGATAAGCCGCAGCTCGATTTTTCACAGCTTGCTCCTGCAGGTATCAGCTTCGTGGGCCATGTAACACCGGTCGGCCATCTGCTGCAGCTAACTGCAGCCATCGTGCAAGGCGCTGACCAACTATCTAAAGTCACCGACCTTGTCATAATTGATACTCCTGGTCTTATCAAAGGTTCAGCAGCAGCTGCTCTGTGGTGGGCAGTGCAGCAAATATTAAAGCCGCGGCTAATCTTGGCGGTGCAGCGGCAGGATGAACTAAGCGGCATCCTTTGCGGTCTGAAGTCTTTTGACTTGCAGCTTGAGAAGATTGAATCTCCGCCGCAAATGGCAATCAAATCGTTGCAGGTGCGGCAAGCCTATCGCAAAAAACAGTTTATCAGCTACTTCCGCCACGCCCGTCCTTACAATATCAGCTTAGCTGATGTAGCGGTCCAGCCAGGCCGGGATTTAAGCCGGGAGAGTTTCATAAATCGGCTGATTGCATTGAGGAACAAAGAAGGTATAGACGTGGCCTTAGCTGTAATAACCGGGTGGCAGCAGAGTGGCAAGGTTATAGTTGTCAAGGCCCCTCCACTCGAAATCAGCCAAATTTGCTGTCTGATTATCGGAGACATCACGATAGATATTCCTGATCAATAAAAAGAAAGCCACAGAGGACACAGAGGCCACCGAGATAAAAAACAATTAACCACAGATTTCACAGATGAACACAGATGAAAAAATATAACTCAGTGAAATCTGGGAAATCAGTGGCTAAAAATAAAAAATATAATTGCATTCTCTGAGTTCTCTGTGAACTCTGTGGCAAAAAACTAAAGAATATGGAAACTGTCTTCATTGATGGTGGTATGGGTGAGGGCGGGGGGCAGATACTGCGAACGAGTCTGGCCCTGGCCTGTATAACCGGCAAAGCTCTGCACATAGAGAA
>JBHIDV010000347.1:0-3218 GCA_046760285.1 Sedimentisphaerales bacterium | reverse complement strand
TTACAGTTACGTCCGTGCGACCCACTCTATCCGACGGGCTGATGTGGTACTATTTCTGATTGATGCCACTGAGCCGGTCTCACAGGTCGATAAAAAATTAGCTGGGTTTATCGCCCAGGAGTACAAAAGCTGTATAATCGTTATCAACAAATGGGACCTGGCCAAAGATTCGACTGTCACCAGTGACTACGAGCAATATTTAACGAAACAACTTCCGGGCTTAAGATATGCTCCCATAGCCTTTACCACCGCGACTAAGGCAAAGAATGTCCAGAGCGTTTTAGATTTGGCAGCGGAGATTTTCAAGCAGACCACTACCCGGATACCTACAGCTAAATTGAACAAGGTGTTTGAAAAAATTATGGCCGACCGTGTCGGTACAGCCAAACGCAAAACCGGCCCCTTAAGGGCTGGCAGAGGTAAAATTTACTATGCCACGCAAATTGCTGTCAACCCCATTACCATGCTTATGTTCGTAAACAACCCCAAATTATTTGACGAAAATTACCGCCGATTCATCGTAGGCAGATTGCGAGGACTGCTGCCGATAGCTGAGGTGCCGATAAGGCTGTTAGCCCGTCCACGCAGACAATAATCATTGGTTCCCGCGGAGCGGGGGCCCTTCTATGGGCGATTGCGAGGAAGTCAGAGGTATCAACCTAAATCGAGCGGTGGGAGGCTCCTGATTTTGCCTAATCTCATCCTTGCTGATGTACTCTTTGGGGAAATTGAAAACCACAGTTCTTCTCAGCTCGCCCGTAGCCATTCTATCATCATCAAGAATATACAATATCATTTGGAACGGCTGCTGCCTGTAGGCCTCTTTAGCAGCGAGGGTAGCCTTAATACTTACCGTTGCCATATCGGTGGGGTTGAGTAGTTGGACTTTGTATTTGCCCTGCAGGTTCTCACTTAAGGAAAAGCCCAATGTCGCGGTAGTTATAGTGTAATCGGTAAGCTCATCGGAGGCTTCTGGCATCTTGATGGTAACTTTCGTGGCAACATCCCTGGTTTGGCCACCGGGCAGCTCAATATAAGGTGTTTTTTCGATAGTTGAGACTCTGGCCTGCTCGATCTCGCTGGCAGACAGGCGAACTTTTGCTACCAGCGTCTGTTCTGGCGGCACAAACGCATTAACAGTTGCCGGTTCGATGCTCTCAGCGTCTTTAGGAATTTCATTTTCGTCGAAGCATCTTACAGGTAGTGATTTATTAACGAGCTCTACTACATTGACGTCAAGTACTTCTGGTTCACAGGATTCAACTTTGAGGCCCAGTTGTCTTATTTGCTTGTCTTTCTGTAGGAACGGCAGCAGCCTTAAATCATAGTCACCGGGTTTGTCCATTTTTTCTTGTACCACATCAAGGACAAATTCACGTATTTGGCTTTCTTTCAATCTTCTGCTTTCATTAGCAATTGCTGCATGAGGACCAGAAAGCGTGATTTTGATGTCGGCTGAGGGGGCTTGATTAAAGCTTACCCAGAGTTTTGGACTTACGGATTCATCTACGATAATGGTAGCAGGCCTGTCGGCCAATGTCTCATCCAGTGCCAGGTCTGCCCAGATCCAGATTAAGGCTGTTAAAAATATCACAATTGCTATTTTGCCGTATTTGATCTTTTTGGCCATTGCATTTCGTCTATTGCATATATAGCGGCTTGCTTCAACTCACGAAAGCGCATCGGCAAGGCACCTTCTTAACGTAGATTCGTCTACATTTCGGGTGAGCTTTCCGTTTTCAGCTATTGAAATAGTGCCAGTCTCTTCACTTACTACTAAACAGGTGGCGTCCGAACCTGTGGTAATACCTATGGCGGCCCGGTGGCGGGAGCCGAGCTGCCCCCCGTCCACACTGCCAGCTTCAGCTAAGGGCAGTTGTACCCTGGCGGCAAGCACTCTATCGCCTCGAATTATCACGGCCATATCGTGAAGAGAAGTGCCAGGGTGGAAAATGGTCTTAAGCAGTTCAGCGGTAACCTTAGCGTCAATCCGAACGCCTGTCTCTATGAACTCACCCAGCGCCACCCGCTTTTCAATAACGATAATGGCCCCAATTCGAGCGGTAGAAAGTTTGTCTGTCGCAGTAATTATCTCTTCTACGGTCCTTGATAGCTGATGTGATGTACCTGGCCAAAAGCGAGGCTGACCTATTCGTATAAGGACCCTTCTAATCTCTGGCTGAAAGGCCGCGACCGTGATAATCAAAACGCCAATCAAAAAAAACTTGTAAAGGTATTGTAGTCGGGGAAACTCCAGCCGTTCCGCGACCAAATCTAAGATAAGAACGCCCGCCACCAGAATGAATATGACACCCCGGAATAACCTTTCCCCCCGAGTGCCCTCGAGAAAATCAACAATCCAGTAAACCACTATGCCGATGAGAAACAGCTCAATAACAACACGCACCCAATCATACCCTGCCACCCGGCTGAAGTAATCGCTGAGCATCTCCACAAATCAGATCCCTTAGACACGGACTGACACTGACTGTAACACTGACTCGCACTGACATTCCTTATAAAAGTCCGTGTCAGTCTGTGTTTAAGTCCGTGTTAGTCAGTGTTATGGTATCCTTTTGTCAGTGAGTTTGCTGGGCTCATCAAGAAGAAAAATCCTGTCTATATCTGCCATCATTTCCTGCTTGTTGATACGCAGGACACGCTTGTGCCTTCTATGACCTTCAGCGGTGGTTTCACCCAGTTGCTCATAGGACCTACAGCTGCAAGGCCAGAAAACCAAAGCACACAAAATAATACTCAAGAATAACCTACATACAAAAAACGAGCTGCTTTTCATCGTTTCCCCTTTCGAAACCAAGAGCCAGCTGTAATTCTCAGACCGTGGCCCTTATATGGGCCAACTGATACCTTTACGCTTTATTTTTATTATAGCAGCCACCAACCCACTTGTCAATGCAAAACTGATGCGATTGCTCATTTAGGATAGACCGGCAGGAAAGCTTGCGGTAGCTAAGAATATTTCCGACATCCGATGCTGCCATCTTATTCAGCCCCCTTTATCCGGGGGTTATTATATTTTTATTTAGCCCCGCATTTTGCACGAGGTCTCATCTTTGCCATCGCCGTTCCGGCAGCACAATACCAAAAATATGGGGCCTATGCCAAATCAACCGGACCCCATTTTGCAATAAGTCGGGTCCCTGCTCTGCAGAAACCCTCGCAAAATGCCAACCCCATCAGCATAGACCCCGAATCGA
>JBHIDV010000346.1:0-3222 GCA_046760285.1 Sedimentisphaerales bacterium | reverse complement strand
GATTAGGGCCAAATGTTTTTCGTGTAAACAACCTTTCATTCTTGTGCTCCTTTCAATCTATATTCCCCATATATCCTTGCTCAGCTACGCTGCTGAGCCTCATTTCCGGTAGGATATCAAGTCTGTCTTGAAAATTCAAGCCCTCTGGCTGCTTCTCTAAGGTTTTTCAGACAATCCTCATGGGCTTCAAACCTATCTTACAATTGGTTATTGTTGGTGGTCTCATCAAGGATGTCAATCACGCCTATGCCCGTGATATTATGGTCGGCATTATGGAAAAAGCAAGAAAAAAATGGAGGTTGGTAAATGGTTATTGGTAATTGTCGAGTGCACAAGAGTCCGCCTATTGGTTTTCATTCGGTATTGATTAATGATAATTGATTCCGCCAAAGGCGGCCCTTTACTTTTTATTATTCACATCCTCTGTGTTTTCTACGTTAATCTGTGTCCATCTGTGTCAGAGAAATTAAGAAATGCAAATTCTCCATGATATTTTTTGGCGGCTTTATCATAAGCCTTCGCTGCTTCGATTTCGTTATCGAACGAGCCGAGGTAGATGCGTTTTCTGTTGACAGTGATTCGAGCACGCCAGCGTTTCATATCCTTTGCCCAGTCCACGCCCTTGTATTTTGAACGCGATGGCCTTTTGAACTTTCGCCGATGCCAAACATTCTGCGTGTTGGTTGCGGGACGTAAGTTTGCTTTTCGATTGTCCAGGCCGTTATGATTGATGTGGTCACAATACATGCCAGCAGGAATGTCTATAACCAAATGATGCATGTAAGCGTTCTTCCGCTTTTCTTTCTTGCCGTTTGTCAGCGAGTGCACAGCGTAAACCGTATAAGGCCCCTCGTGGGCGTACCATTTGTATTTTCTCAGGCGATGGTAATCCTGCGGGTCAACGATGGCGAATCTCCCTTTTGTTAACGCAATTCTTCTGAAAGGATAGCCGAAGCGCAGCCGGCGAAGGATAAGCAAAACTGGGCCGAAATGTTCTTCTATAAACTTGCGGATGGCAAAAACAATCTCGTCGATTTTCTTGCTCCTTCATCTGCCCTCCCTCCTCCAGGGCTGGCCTGGCCTCCATAATTGGACGGATCTGCAGATTTGATTGAAAATCGACGTGATTTTGACGGGGTTGGCAGGATTAACTTGCTACTATTAAAGGACTTAAAATTTTTTCAAAAATTTTGGTTTTTGTGCGTAGGTATCAACAAAAATAATCGAAAATTCATCGATGCTGGGAAAAAAGCCACAGATTAACACAGATTGACACAGATTAAATAAAAGCAAAAAAAACAAAAATATAAATCAGTGAAATCTGTGAAATCGGTGGCTAAAAAGTTGGATTCCGGATACTCGATGCTGGTTCGGCACGAAATTAAAATAAAAAAAGCCCCGCAATTTTATTGCGGGGCTAAATATTTAGGCTGACTATTTTTTCTTATGATCACCGGTGTACCACCTTTTAGGCACATTGTCGCCCGTAGTTTCTTCAAGGTGGCTAACATGTCCATCCAGCCAGAGAATATTAGCGCGTCCGCCGGTCTTCTCGGGTTCACTAAATCTTATATTATGTCTCCAAATTTGCCGATAGCTAAACCAACGACTGCCGCCTTGACTTAGTCGGTATTTCGTTAGATTCATAGCACCAGGCGTGTCATGATTATGAAACACATCGTTGCTACCTTCGGTTCTTGGTTCAGCATGGTCGGTACAAATGATGAATTCGGAATGTGGTCGTATCGTCTCGACATTGCGCTGCCTGGCTCTGGGATGATGATTCAGGCCAAACGCTGCGTGCTGAATCGCTTTAGAAGGGTCGGGAACATTATATATTAAGCGGGGGACGCGCCTCAAGCTCGGACAACCGAATATCTTCGTGTCTTTTAGGTAGTCTTTGTAGTAAATACCCCAATAAGTTCCGCCGGAGCCGGGCTTTCGGTAGGTGACACCGTCTGACTCGTACCATAGAAATCCGTTAGAGCTGCGGGTATGAGGCAATATGCGGCCATGCTCGTCTAAGTACATCAAGATAGCTATTCCCACATTCCTTAAATTTGATTTACACGCTGTCTGCCTTACTTTTTCTTTGGCCTTTCGTAGAGAAGGTATTAGGATTGACAATAATAGAGCAATGATGGCAATAACCACCAATAGCTCTATTAACGTGAACCCTCTTGTCTTGTACCTAATAAACCTGCTTTTGTAATTCATCATTTCTTTACCTCCCCTCGTTCTGTCAATAGATTCACCTAAATCAACAATTTCTCTCAAGTTATTTTGCATGCTGGCATGATAAGGACAACCTCAACTTGCTCAACTGGCAACAGCCTACTTTTGGCAATTTTCTTTATTGGACACTTCCCCTTCAGAGCGGCTCTACTGTGCTGAACTTTTCCTGTGGGAGTATACCAAATCTATCTTGAAATCGCAACTATTTTTTAATAATTTAGCGGGCCGAAAAATAGGAATAGTAGCAATTTCAGCATAGATTTGGTATATTAGTGCGATAGAGACGGCTAGCTGCGTGGCTAAGCGTTACAAATGTAAACACCAGTTAAAGAAAGGAGAGAACCGCAATGAAACAACCAAAAACCGCAAGACCACACATGAGAGTAAAAAACATTCTGCTGGCACTGGCCATCGTCCTGACTATTTTGGTGACTGGTGCAAGGGCGCAGCAGAGCCTCGGTGACATTGTGAAAGAGTACGGCTTCGATTGGATTATTGGCAGATGGGTAGCTACTACCGACGAGGGCGACAAGATCCAGCTCGAGTACAAATGGCAGCTCAATAGACATCTGATCACCTTCCACCTTAAATGGCCGGATGGTGAGTACCAAGGCATGATTTTCTATAGGCCGACCGAAGACGAGGTAGTCCAGATTGGGGTAGATAGCAGAGGCGGCAGCGGCAAAGGCACTTGGGATGTCGAGGGCAACAAGGCCATCATGAATTATGAGCATACCGGTGCCAATTGGGAAATTAGCAGGATGGCGATCGCTCATTCAAAAGTGGATGCCAACACGATGAAAGCAGAGGTCTATGAGGTGGATAGCGATGGTCGGATCGCTGATGTGCCGCGCTACACGTTGGAGTATAAGCGGCAGAAGAACTAACCATAGAAAAAAAGTAGCCAGCGAAAAACTACACGAGGACGCTGTGCAATAAATCAACGAAGTGTACTAACTAATTACGCGAGTGGCTCGTAGAGTCTTT
>JBHIDV010000345.1:0-3230 GCA_046760285.1 Sedimentisphaerales bacterium | reverse complement strand
TAATGGTCGGTGAGATTCGCGATGAAGCTACCGCTAATATTGCTGTCCAGGCGGCTCTTACCGGCCATTTAGTCTTGTCCACCTTACACACCAACGACGCACCTGGAGCGGTGACACGGCTGTTGGATCTGAATGTTGCTCCTTATCTGGTCAGTGCTTCTTTGATAGCGTCACTGGCTCAGCGGCTGGTGCGTAAGATTTGCCCGAATTGCCAGACAGAATATGAGCCGCCTACGAGCATAAAAAAAACGGTGGAAAGAACAGGGGTAGAGGTCGAAAAATACTATCGCGGGGTGGGCTGCAAGAAATGCCGCAACACCGGCTATGCCGGCCGAATTGCCATCCACGAGCTGTTCATACCTGATGAAGAAATCGCCGAGATGATTACCGACAGGGTCAGCACAAAGAAACTCAGAGCAAAAGCACTGGCCAAAGAGATGGTGCCGCTGCAGTTAGATGGAATGGAGAAGGTAAAAGCAGGGATTATATCCATCGAGGAAGTTTTGAGAACTACCCAGGTTGAAGAGCAACGTCTATGACTGTCACGACAACAGAAACAACGCAAGCCGACCACGAGGGACGAGGGACGTCGTCTATCTTCCATCGTCCATCTTCCATCGCCCATCATCGATGCGGTCCTGACTCGCCGAATCAGCTTTACCATGCCAAGATAAAGCGCGCAGAGCTGATACTTTTTACTACGGAACTATCAGTGATGCTTGACAGTGGAGTGGTGCTCAGCGACGCCCTTGATGTTATTGCAGAGCAGGCGGAGAACGAAACATTCAAAATGATAATTCTGGATGTGGCTGAAGCGGTCAAGAACGGCGAAACTTTTTCTAAGGCTTTATCTGCTTACTCCAGGGTTTTCAATGCGATGTTTATCAGTATGGTCAGGGCTTCGGAGGCCTCCGGCAAAATGGTGGAAATGCTAACAGTGCTCAGCGGTTATCTAAACTTTGAATCCGAAACCCGTAAGCGCATCAAGGGAGCGCTTACGTATCCGTTTGTAATGGCACTAATGGCTGTAGCAGCGACAGGCACGCTGATGTTCTTTGTGCTGCCCAGATTTATGAGGATTTATGAGGCTCGAGGGGCGGCACTACCAAAAATTACTCAAATTTTAGTAGCTTTTAGCAAAATGCTGGGCAATCTTCAAGTGGTGACGGCCGCCATAACGGTAATTGTAGTAGTGGCAATAGCGTTATATTACTGGTCGCGGACTAGGTTCGGCCGGCGGGTGATAGATGCTATAAAAATCCGTACACCTGTGCTGGGCACTATGTTTGTTGACATGGTGATAACCCGCAGTATGCGCATCATGGCGACCATGGTTAATACCGGCGTAAAGCTGCTGGACTCGATACAGGTGATTCAAGGGGCGTGCGAAAATTATTACTTTCAACGGCTGTGGGCCAGCGTGGACGAAAAAATCCGAGACGGCTATCAGCTATCAGAGTCGATACTGATTTCGCCAGGTGCGGAATTAATTGCGCCGGGAATTATACAAATGCTTCGGGCAGGAGAAAAAGGCGGTAAATTAGGAGAGGTGTGTGACAAAATATCGGCGTTTTACGAGAAGAAACTCGAAGCTTCAATTAGAAGCGTTATGGCCCTTATCGAGCCGCTAATGATTACAATTCTCGGCGCTATCATAGGAACGATTGCTATAGCACTGCTGCTGCCGGTGTTTAGAATATCCAGCGTAATCGCACACTAAAACCAAATTATGAAAACCCCGCGTAAAACGCGGACCCCACGTAAAACGTGGGGCTAAATATTTAGCCCCCAGTTTCACTGGGGGTTACATTTGTTGATACAAGAATCTTTTTGCACGTGCAGTGATTTCCCAAATGACATAAAGCAAGTGTCGAGGCGGTGAATTGTACCGGATATGGACCGTTTTCTATCTGGCCGTATCCAATCGTTATGTGCGGAAAAAAATTCGCAAAACTCGCTTTTTCCGGATAGTTTTTAATCCAGAGCAAAGTGGACTCTGCAATCTCCTGGTCACCATACATCATATCTCTGGTTACATCATAGCTGAAATATAGTCCGACTTTCTTCATAACTTTTTCGTGAAGTGATTGAAGCTCTTTTGTTTTCTCTATTTCAAAGACCGAAACTTTTTCGCCCCTGGCATTTATTGAGGTGTGATGGCCGGAAATTGTCAGCTCCCCAAGCGGACTTTCCTTTGCGATTGTTTCTAAAAGCCTTCCGATGGAAGCAATGTCCCGTTCGTCGATACAGCCCATAGCTAAGGAAATATGCGGCAGGCAATTTTCTTTGTTTAGCACTATTTCAGAGCCAAATCTTTCTACCAGTTCAGCGTTTGTCTGGATTGCTTTGTCCATCATTTCATCCGATGGCAGCAATACGACATCTACTGCTATTTTGCTCATGTTTTCTCCTATGAATATGTAGTTACTTACTGATTTGAGAAATAATAAAATTATTTTCTTTTCGAAATTACTTTTACCACTTCCTCATATAGTTGTAAAACTCTCTCGTTTTTCTGTCCGATGATGCGATTGACCACGAAAATCGTTATACAATTAGCAACAAATCCTGGCACGATTTCATATAAATGGCTACTTAAGCCAACCTGCTTCCATACTATCAGAACGACCGTCCCTGTCACCATCCCTGCCAGGGCTGACTGCCAGTTGGTCTTTCGAGAGAACAAGCCAAAAAGTACGAGAGGCCCAAACGCTGCTCCGAATCCGCCCCACGCGTAAGCCACTATCATTAAGATGGTATCATCCGGATGCAATGCCAGAACCAATGCTATCGCCGAAATTATGACTACACAGATTCTGCCTACAAAAATAACTTCTTGCTCCGAAGCGTCTTTGGGTTCCCGCGAAGCGGGGTCCCTCTTTATTGCTTTCTGGTAGAAATCTTCCGTCAAAGCCGACGATGAAACTAAAAGCTGTGAATCTATGGTCGACATAATCGCTGACAGAATCGCTGCCAGCATTATACCTGCCAGCCAGGGGTGCATAACTTTATCTATCATGTAGATAAAGACCTTCTCATGCTCGCCCTCGGTGACAGCCAAATTATCAAACATACCAATGCCAACCAGGCCGATGACTACCGCGCCAGCCAACGAGAAAAAAACCCAGATGATAGCTATGGTCATCGATTCGGTTAGTTTATCTGGCGATTTGACGCTCATAAATCGGGCCAGGATGTGCGGCTGGCCGAAATAACCCAGGCCCCACGCC
>JBHIDV010000344.1:0-3258 GCA_046760285.1 Sedimentisphaerales bacterium | reverse complement strand
AATTGAAAGGAGAAGGTATGAAACTCAACAGGAAGTTGAAGATGGGAATGGTTGGCGGAGGACCAGGGGCATTCATCGGTGAGGTGCATCGCAGGGCATCTCGTATGGATGGCCAAATCGAGTTAGTAGCAGGAGCGTTCGACATTAATCCCCGCAAATCAAAACAGATGGGCAGGCAACTTATGCTCGACCGCAAGCGGGTATATGGCACCTACAAAGAGATGATCGATGGAGAGCTTAGCTTGCCGGAGGCCGAAAGGGTCGATTTTGTTTCCATTACTACGCCGAACAACTGGCATTTTCCTATCGCCAGGGATTTTCTCAATGCGGGCTTCCATGTAATGTGCGAAAAACCAATGACGCTCAACGTCAAAGAGGCAAAGGATTTGCAAAAATTGGTTAAGAAGTCCCGCAAAGTGTTCGGACTGATGCACAACTACACCGGCTATCCAATGGTCAAATTAGCTCGGGATTTGGTGCGTGGCGGTGAGCTGGGTAAGATCCGCAAGATTATAGTGCAATATCCGCAGGGCTGGCTGGCTACGCCGCTGGAAAGAACAGGGCAGATGCAGGCTGCCTGGCGGACCGACCCGAAGCAATCAGGCGGCGCCGGGTGTATGGGTGATATCGGCACACACGCTGAGAACCTCTCTGAATACATAACAGGGCTGAGGATAACCCATGTCTGTGCAGACCTTACGATTTTTGTTAAGGGCCGACGGTTGGACGACGATGGAAATTGCTTGCTTCGCTTTAATAACGGCGCCAGGGGTATCCTTCATGCCAGTCAGGTTTCCATCGGCGAAGAGAACAACCTGGCCATCTGGATTTATGGTGAGGAAAAAAGTCTGGAATGGCATCAGGAGCATCCTAACTACCTGTACGTGAAGGTGCCGGATGGGCCGGTTCAGGTTTGGCGCCGCGGAAACGATTATGTAGGTGCGAAAAGTCCAGCAGCAGGCCGGGCTACACGTCTGCCGTTCGGCCATCCGGAAGCCTTCTTTGAGGCTTTTGCCAATATTTACTGCAACTTTGCGGATACCCTGCGTGCCCGCCTGGAAGGGCGAGAGCCGGATAAACTCATGACAGACTTTCCGAACGTCGATGACGGTCTGCGAGGCATGCTCTTTATAGATACTGTCCTGGCCAGCACCAAGAGCAGACAGAAATGGACTCCATTTAAGAAGTGATGGGTGGCAGCCTCAATCCGCGTTTAGCGGATTGGGGATGGCGCAATCAGATAAACGGGGACCATCCCCCAAGCTGCGCTAGAGGCTGCCACACGCCGGATAATTATGTAGTAGTAAAGTGAACGAAGAATTCAGGAGCGGCAAGAATGAAAAATCAGCAAAAAAACTTCCATCAGCGGGAAAGTTTTATTTCTCGCCGTGAGCTTATTAGCGGCGCTGCCGCCGCGGCGCTGGCGGTTTCCGGCGGGCCCACGACCATCCGGGCGGTAAATCCATCGAAGAGGTTTAAGTTAAAGTATGCCCCGTCTTTTGGAATGTTTCAACAACACGCAGGCAAAGACCCAATTGACCAGCTCAAATTTATGGCCGATCAGGGCTTCTCCGCCATGTTTGATAACCGTCTTATGAGAAAGCCGAAGGACGTGCAGGACAGAATTGTAAAGGAAATGAGCCGATTGAACATGACACTGGGACCATTTGTGTTGTACGCCGATTTCAGCCAAAAGTCATTTGTTACCCGCGATAAGGCTATACGTGACATGCTGATAAGCAGGATGAAGGAGGGTGTTGAGTTTGCCAAACGGGTCAATGCCAAGTGGGCGCTGGTGGTACCAGGCCGATATGACCAGGGCCTGGAGTGGGACTATCAAACGGCAAATGTAATTGAGAACCTTAAGTACTGCGCTGAAGTGTGTGAGGCATCAGGGCTTATAATTGTAATTGAGCCTCTGAATGCCTGGACGAATCATCCAGGATTGTTTCTGACCAAGATTCCACAGGCCTATCAGATTTGCCGGGCGGTGGGCAGCCCTTATTGCAAGATTGTCGATGATTTGTATCACCAGCAGATCACCGAAGGCAATCTCATTCCCAATATCGATATGGCCTGGGAAGAAATTGCCAGTTTTCATCTGGGTGACAATCCGGGCCGCAAGGAGCCGACAACCGGAGAAATCAATTATAAGAACATTTTCAAGCACCTCTATAAGAAGGGTTACCAAGGCGTGTTGTGTATGGAACATGGCAAAAGCAGACCCGGCAAGGAAGGCGAAATGGCGGTGCTCGAAGCCTATCGAGTCTGCGATGATTTTTAGAACGGGTGCTTTCGTATAAGTTTAGTGGGTGCATAAACTGATTAACAACGTAATTGAAAGGGATTATTCATGAGAAAGAAAGCGAGTGAAAAAAGTAGTAGCGTTTGCCTTGGCGCTTCGCGGAGTCCCTCGAGGAGGGATTTCATAAAGGCATCAGCCGCTGGCGTGGCGGCGGTCTTGGCCAGTAAAAATGTGGTCTTTGCACCGCCCGCCAACAGGAAGATACGCGTGGGACTGGTCGGCTGTGGTGGGCGCGGCAACGGAGCTTTGAAAAACTGCATGGACGCAGCCAAACACATAGGGGTAGAGTTGGAAGTTGTCGCGACCGCGGATTGGTTCAAGGATAGGGCTGACACGACCGGCAGGATGTATAATGTGCCGACATCGCGACGTTTTTATGGCGGCGATGCCTATAAGAAACTCCTTGACACAAATATCGACCTTATGTTGACAGCGGCTCCGCCGGGCTTTCGGCCTGTTCATTTCGAGGCTGCCATCAAAGCGGGCAAACATGTGTTTATGGAAAAGCCGGTAGCAGTGGATCCGCCAGGTGCCCGCAGAGTCATCAAGGCCGGCGAGTTGGCCAAGAGCAAAGGCCTGGCGGTCGTCGCTGGCACTCAGCGCCGACACCAGGCGAAATATCGCCGAGCTCAATACGCTATTGAACACGGCGCAATCGGCAAAATCCGAGGCGGTTGTGTCTGGTGGTGTGGCAATATTCCTTGGATAAAGAAACGCAGAAGTGGTGACAGCGACGCCGAGTACATGGCCCGCAACTGGCTCAATTTCGTCCAGATGTCGGGCGATCATATTGTGGAACAACACGTCCATAATCTTGACGTGGCCAATTGGTTTATTGGACATCCGCCGGTCAGGGCCCTTGGCTTCGGCGGGCGCGCTCACCGCATAACCGGTAACCAGTTTGACTTCTTCAGTATCCAATACGACTATGCTGACGATCTTCATATCCATAG
>JBHIDV010000343.1:0-3264 GCA_046760285.1 Sedimentisphaerales bacterium | reverse complement strand
TATCGCGGGCCGGCGGCAAGGTCCGCGTCGAAAGCAAATCAGGTGAAGGCACAACGTTTTACGTCACGCTCCCCATCAACATTCATGCAAAATAACAGCTCGAAAGTATAGGAATTTATACTTTTCGGACGGGATTTACAGGATAAAACCAGACAGATTCAAGAAAAATCTGATCAATCTTGTTAATCCTGTCTACAGAAGTTCTGCCGAAGGCGGCTAAGTTCTATGACGGACATACAAGTCCTATTTGGTTCACAACCCTTGCCATCCCCATTTACCTTACGCCGCGGGCACTGAAGCATTCATCCCGTTTTTCACAAATTAGACGGGATTAACAGGATTTCGTCTTTGTTCTGACAAGATAACAGGCCCCGTCCTCCACAGGACGCCTTCCGGCGCTGCCGGCAGACCCAGACGATCTCCTTGATTTGTTATCTTGTTGGTCCTGCCCAAAGTGTCAAGGGGCGCTTAAACCCAGCCACTATGGGCGCGTTCAAAACCAGCCACTTTGAGGAGCGTAAGGTTTGCCATAAATACTCTCCAATCCCGACAATGGCGGGATTTAAGGAGAATCATTATGGCAAATCAACTCAAAATGGCTATGGTAAACGCGATATGGATATTAAAACAGCGTGGCTGGTCTCAACGGCGTATCGCCCGGGAGCTTGGAATCAACCGTGAAACGGTAGGCAAGTATTTTAATCTCTGGAGAGATGGCCCAAAACCGGCCATCAACGCGCCCACCGGGTCGGAGGGTTCAAAAGCGGTCGAAGCGCCCCTTGGGTCAGTTGGTCAGGACCCCCAAAAATCTGGTCCGGACAGTCAGTGTGAACCCTTCCGCAAGGTTATTGAAGACAAGTTGAAAGATGGGCTATCCTGTCAACGAATCCACCAGGACCTGAGAGACGAACATGGATTTGATGGCAGCTACTACAGCGTCCGCAGATTTGTTAAACGTCTGAGAGACGATAAGGCAATACCTTTTCGTCGGATGGAATGTATGCCTGGCGACGAGGCACAGGTGGATTTTGGCACAGGTGCATCGATCATCAGGCCTGATGGCAAACACAAACGCCCTCATGTCTTTCGGATCGTTCTGAGTTTCTCTCGTAAGGCATACAGTGAAGTAGTCTATCGTCAGACCACCGAGAACTTCATACGCTGTCTGGAGAATGCCTTCTGGCACTTTGGTGGAGTTCCCAGGACCCTGATCATCGATAATCTCAAGGCTGCGGTAAAAAATGCTGACTGGTATGATCCGGACATCCATCCCAAAATCCAATCGTTTTGTCAGCATTATAGCACTGTCATTTTGCCCACAAAGCCTTATATGGCTCGCCATAAAGGAAAAATTGAAAGAGGTATAGGATATGTAAAAGGTAACGCTCTGAAGGGCCGTACGTTCTGTAGCCTGCAAGAGCAGAACCAGCATCTGCTCAACTGGGAGACGCGTATAGCTGACACCCGTATTCATGGTACTACTCGTAAACAGGTAGGCAAGCTGTTCAGAGAAGAAGAAAAATCCAACCTATTGCCACTTCCTGCAGGCCGATTCCCGTGCTTTGCCGAAGCCAAACGTTCTGTTCATCGTGATGGTCATATTGAAGTTCAAAAGTCTTATTATTCTGTACCACCAGAATATGCCGGAAGAGAAGTCTGGGCACGCTGGGATGGCCATCTTGTTCGGGTCTTCAATTGCCAGATGGAACAGATTATTGTTCATGTCCAGGTTGAGCCGGGAAAATTTCAGACACTGCAGCAGCATATTCATTCGCAGAAAAGGTCAAAGATTGAAAAAGGCACTGTCTGGCTGCTTAAGAAAGCTTCACTGATCGGAACCCATGCGGACAAATGGGCACAGGCTATGCTTAAAACACGCGGTATTTCGGGTATACGTGTTCTTGTAGGGCTTTTGAATCTTGTCAACCATTACGATAGCAACAGCATCGACAAGGCCTGCGAGATAGCCCTTACACATAATGCATTTCGGCTTAAGACCATCAGGGCATTGATCCAAAGAGGAGGCGGTAAGCAGCAAGAGCTGGAGTTTATCGATGAACATCCCATTATCCGGAGTATGTCTGATTATGAATCAATAGTGAGCAAGTCCCTCAGATAAGTTTCTTTGGAAAATGAAGATTTTTTATGAAGGAGCAAAATATTATGAATGAGTCATTGCAAACAGCATTAAAGGCGTTGCGGCTCTCAGGTATGACACAGTCATTGCAGGTGCGTCTACAGGAAGCGGCAGGTAATGGCCTGACTCACACCGAGTTCCTTGAACTGGTGCTACAAGACGAGTTACTGGTACGAAAAGAGCGTCAGATTAAGCGACGAGTCAAGGCTGCCATGTTCAGGGAGCTGAAAACTCTCGAGAATTTCGACTGGCAGTTTAACCCATCGATTAAGAAGAAACAGATATACGATTTGGCGAGCTGCCGATTTATCCGTGAATGTCACGACTGCCTGTTTTTAGGACCTCCAGGTACGGGAAAAAGTCATTTGGTTCAAGCGATTGGATATCAAGCCATCAAGAGCAGCTTTACGGTTCGATATCGTTCTATCTTTGATGCGGTACGAGACTTCCTGCATGATGAGGCATTTGCCAGCCAGGAGAACGTCATGGCCAAATATCTCAAGCCCGATCTTTTGATAATCGACGATATGGGCATCAAGCAATTGCCCAAGCGCTCCGGCGAGTATCTGTTTGAGATTATCATGCGGCGGTACGAGACAAAATCCACGATAATGACCTCGAACAGGCCGCTGGAGGACTGGGGAAAGCTGCTCGGTGATGTTCCCTCGGCCACCGCGATCCTGGACAGATTCCTTCATCACGCCGAGATCATTACCATTACCGGCCGTAGCTACCGGCTCAAAGACAGAGCCGACAACAACAACAGCAAGAAGGATAAAACCCAAAAAGATAAGGATAACAACGACGGTGCTCGCTAAAAGAGTAAGCCAGATTAGTATTCGACCGGCCTGTCCCGCTCGGCTTGCGGCGGCGAGGCTCCGACGAGCTCTGGTGTGGCCCATTCTCGCCCCGCCGCCGGTCCGAGCGATACAGACCTTGTTCCTTCTGGAATCGAAGGATAGAAAACGCCAAATTGTCTTGAACTGCGAAGGAAATTCGGTATATAAGGAAAGGAATTACTGGCTGGTTTTAACCCGCACATTGCTGGCTGGTTTTGACGCGCCCATTGACATGGAACAACGGCCCAAAATATCGAACAAGGACTGCCGAACAGTAGTAGTATCAGC
>JBHIDV010000342.1:0-3270 GCA_046760285.1 Sedimentisphaerales bacterium | reverse complement strand
CGAAGACAAAAGCGGGGGCGAGCTTAGCAAATAAGGAAAGGCTAAGGAAGTTTTGGCCCTTAGCTCTTATTATCTTGCAAGTTTCACTACTATTATCTGGGGAACCTATACGGCAAGTTTGCACAGACCTTCTTTATTATCTTCTGGACCTGTTCAGCTTGTTGAGGCGATAAAGCTTGGCCTGCTACGCCGCCCAGTACACCGCCAGCAACCCCGCCTATTACTTTGTCGCTGGTATCTTCACCGGCAACGGCAACACCACCAGCAGCACCAGCGGCAGCTCCTAATATAGTAGCTAATGTTTTTCCGGTGCGGCCAAAGCCACTACCTACCCATAGAATGCTACCATCTTCAACATCTATCATCTTTGCCGTCATGTTCATTTCTTCTTTGTATGTTGGAATATTGATGAGCATTACAGCCGGCACATTCAAGATTTTTCCAGCCTGGGCAGCACCTGCATCACTGGTTATCTCTGACGCTTGAAAATCTTGCTCTTCGAGCAGCGCCAGTACTTGAGCGCGTTCTACGGGCGTGTAGCCTTTCTTGAGCAGCTCCATGGCGAAAAAATCACTGATTTGATTCTTCACTGCCTCACCCCTCACTGCACCGGAAACCTCTAGCACTGCAACTTTGGCCACCTTGCCAAAATCATAACCGGCTCTAACGTAGCTTTCGCCTTGACCTGTAGCGCAACCGCCAGCAACTAAAGCCGCCAATAACGTACTTACACATACGGTTCTCATAACCTATACCTCCCGCAAAACTGAATGGGTGCTAACCCGGGATTAAAGCGTTGTAATATCTACCGCGATGTACAGGTTTTTGGTTTTATACAAAATTTTCCTTGCAATTAGTCATTTCGACCGAAGTGAATCCGCCAAAGGCGGTGAACGAAGTGGAGAAATCCGTTTTTTAAATAGATTCCTCGACTCCGTACCCCCGCTCTTGTCTTCGACAAGAAGACGCGGGGGATACTCCGCTCGGAATGACATCCTGAAGCCTGATTTAAAAAACTTGTACACGGCGTTAATATCTAATTAATCCAAGATGAGTTGTCAACGTTTTTTTGCGTTTTTTCAAGGGAAGGTTAATGAATTTTTAGACGGGATAACAGGCCTCGCCCCTGCCGGGAGGCCCAGGGGATAATCCTGTAAATCTTGTCTGCATAAAAAAGGCTAATCCGCCACCGGCGGACTTAGCCTTTATAAGCCTGTTGAGTCCTATCCTGGTAGTCGAGTCTCGTTTAACGTGAATCGAGACTCGTTACGAGACTCGTCAACGTCCAACGAGGCTCGATATAAATTAGAACCAGCGTTTCTCTTTTTTCTGGCTGGCCCGAGGTGGTAAGCTTCGACATAGCCTTCTTATTACCGTTTGTACGTTGTTAGCCTCGCTGGGTGTTAAGGCCTGTCCTGCCGGGGTTAATTGCTCAGCTATAATGCCGCCTAATGCTGGCTCACTTTCGGCACGGCTGGGTGGACCTGCTTCGGCCTCCGTTCCCAAAATAGTGGATAGAGCTCCACTTCCCCCGGTTCTACCCGAATCGCTGCCTATCCACAAATAGCTGCCATCCTGGGCATCTAACATCACTGCGGTCATGGATATCTGCTCACCAAAGTAGGGAATACTAACCAGAAGAACGACAGGCACCTTTAGGATTTGCCCGGCCTGAGTAGCGCCCTCAGCAGTGTTGGGGTCTATCGACAATTCATGCTCGGCGAGCAACGCTTTAACTCGGGCCCTGCCTATAGGCGCGTAGCCCTTCTTTAATAATTCCATGGCGAAGAATTGTGCGATTTGATTCTTGGCAGACTCATTTTTGACCGCGCCTTCAACGGCTATGATAGCAATCTTATCCACCTGAGAAAAATCGTAGCCAACTCTATAGGAACTTTCTGCAACTGGTGAAGTGCAGCCGCCTATAATAAGCAAAGTAGCTATTACCGATATATAAACAGAGATAATTTTCATACCCTATACCTCCCACAGAAGAATAGTTAAACATACTTTAATATTAACAAATTCGGGCGGAATTGTCAACTTTTTTCTGTCTTTTTGCCATATTGTACATACCCAGGACCGGAGGCTATAACCTTTATGGGACCAACTGTGATAACACAGACCGAACAATGGCAGAGGTATAAAATAAGGAAAGGCTAAGGTATTGCTTTATCCTTAGCCTTTCTATATATTTATCCACCCCCTTTTTGCTTTCGCCTGCCCCTGCGAGTCGGGGCGACGGGCAAGAAAGCAGGGGGAGGCAGCTCCGTTGCAATTGTCTACTATGTGGGGTTATAACTAAGGTCCGGGGAGCCGGGCTGTTTTTGCGGCCGATTGGGCCATTTCAATACATCAAACACAAACTCGCTGGCCTGGCGAATCATCACTCCAGGCATACAAGGACACATCTCAAATGAGCCCACTACTTCGTTGTCGCATTTGTTCAAAACACTTAACAAATAGTCCCAATTCTCACGAGGTATACCGCCATGCAAGCCGGGCGGCTCGTGGTCGTCCGCTTGGCCATAATTATCAGTCAGGTGCAAATGGGCCACCCGTGGGGCCAAATCATCCACATATTGCCTGAATGAAAATTGCGGGTCCAGATTTGCATAGCCGGTATCCAGACAATACCAGAGGGACTCAAACTTTTCGCCAGCCTTTTTGAGGGTGGGCAACGGCCCGGTTTCGAGGCACAGCTTGACGTTACTACTTTCTGCGAGTTTGACTACTTCAGCAGCAAACTCCCAGCCGTTAGAATCGCAGCCTGCGACAATGCCCAGACTCTGCAGCTCCGCTACGATATTTGCTTTAAGCAGCTTGGCACACTCAATTTGCTCGGCCCACTGCTGCAAGGTAGGCTGGTCATTGCGAGAGCGCATAGACACCAGCATGCCCTGGGTAGCGGCGATGAGCCGGGGCCAATTTCGTCTGTCGTAGCGGCAGTCATTCTGGCCTCTTATATTGGGCCATAATTCTACACCGAAGCCCAGCGACTTTAAGAATTGACATTCCTGCTCAAAGGAAAGAGGGTGCTCCCGCCACCAAAAAACCATTGTGGAAACAACGTATCTAATTTGCATTATGCCATCTCCACGTTGGGCCTATAAAATCCCTATCGCATAGAATTATTATCGATTAAAAACAGATGGATATTCAAAGTTTCTTGAAAATTGTGATATTTTTTGGCTGGCAAATATAGGAGTAGGGTGGGCTGTGCCCACCCTACACGACTATTGTTGCTTTTGAGGGCTCTTTGCCGGAGCG
>JBHIDV010000341.1:0-3276 GCA_046760285.1 Sedimentisphaerales bacterium | reverse complement strand
CAGCGATAAATTCATGCCGGCAGGTTTCAACTACATAAAGCAGTTCCGTCAGGATGTTGGTGTGCATTTTGATTATGAACTACACGAGGGACGAGATTCGTCCATCGTCCATCATCCATCATCCATCATTAAACTGACCAAATCCGTATATCTTCTCCGGGACACCGATACAGTCGTACTGGTCTATGATTTTAGAAGTTTCGAGCCTGCCAATGGCGGGGTGGAATTTGTACTACGCCCATTTGTGGGCCTGCGCGATTTCCACACACTACAGAAATCTTATGCTCCGCTATGCTCAAGCTGGATTAAGGTACCCCAGCCGCAAAAGACGGCGGCTGGGAATCTTAATGATGTCTTGCTGGTTTGCTCCGCCTCTGGCCTGTCAGAGACGGGTGAATTGTTTCTGAGTTGCCCATCCATGAAATTTGAAAACGACCAACAATGGTGGTTTAACTTCGTGTATCGTAATGATAGAGAAAGAGGCCAGAATTTTACGGAAGATTTGTGGACGCCCGGCTTTTTTAAGTGCCGGATTGAAGCACCAACCGAAATCGTTTTGTGGGCTACCCTGTCGGACGGCAAATCGCAAATCGCAAATCGCAAATCGCAAATGACGATAAGCAATCCTTCGGCTCCGCTCAGAGCCTGCCCTGAGCTTGTTGAAGGGACAGGTTTGCGACAGGCGATAAGCGATTTGCACAGGCATCAAAGTACGGTAATCGCCACCGCAAAAGCCAAAGATGAAAGATTTAGAATACTTTGTTTGGCTGCCGATGAGTTTATTGTAAAACGCCAAACGGATGAGAACCACCCGCCGCCCCGCCTCGCGTCGGAAGACGCGAGGGCAGGCAGAACTACCATTTTAGCCGGCTTTCCCTGGTTTGCAGACTGGGGCAGAGATGCCTTTGTTGCCTTGCCCGGTCTATTGCTCTTGACCAGGAGATTTGACGAGGCAAGATCAGTCTTGACTACTTTCGCCCAGGCAGCAGATGAAGGCATGATTCCAAACCGGTTCGATGACCGCAGCAATACCGCCTATTTTAATAGCGTCGATGCCTCTCTTTGGTTTATTAACGCAGCCTTTCAATACCTAAATGCAACCGGCGATTCAAAAACCTTCACGCAGGAGCTTCTGCCGGTCATCCGCTGGATTATAGACTCTTACCAGAAGGGCACCCGCTTCGGCATTCATGCCGACGCCGATGGGCTTATAACCGCAGGCGATAACGACACGCAGCTAACCTGGATGGATGCTAAATATGAAGGCGTTGCATTTACGCCACGAGGTGGAAAGGCAGTCGAGGTTAATTCTCTGTGGTACAATGCGCTTTGCCTTATCGCTCAATTTTATGCAGGGCGGAATATAGAAAACGCAAAGCATTATAAATCTATGGCGGACAAAGTTGCGGGCAGTTTCTGTGAATTATTCTGGAATGAAGCGCTTGGTTACTTAAATGACTGCATCCTACCAGATGGTTCGGCTGATACAAGTCTTCGGCCGAATCAAATTCTCGCAGTTTCACTTCCATTTTCACCACCGTTATCTCTGCAACAAAAAAAGTCAATTGTGAACGTAGTACAAAAAGAACTGCTGACACCTTGTGGGCTTCGAACGTTAAATGTTCAACACAGTAACTACAAAGGGACATATATAGGCCCGCAGCAACAGCGAGACGAGGCTTATCACCAGGGCACAGTTTGGCCCTATCTGATAGGTCCGTTCGTGGAGGCATATTTGAAGGTCAATGAATTCAGCCGAAAAAGCAAAAAACAGGCGGCTGAGTTCATCGAGCCTCTGATGAGGCATCTAACCGAGGATGGCTGCCTGGGGCAAATCGGCGAGATATTCGATGGTGATGCGCCGCATAGGCCCAGGGGGTGCATCGCTCAGGCCTGGAGCGTGGCTGAACTGCTCAGGGCGTATCAGTTGGTAAACGATTAAAAAGCCCGATAAAAACCTTTTTTTGTCTAAGAACTGTAGCGTGTGCTCCGCACACCAAAAAGAAGGTGGGCACAGCCCATCCTACAACTTTTGCTCTTGACACAAACCATCAAATAGCAATAATCATTTGTTGTGAAGCGTACTACTTCAACCGTAGTGATAGTAAAGAGGGCACGGTTTGGCTAAAATCAAGCAGTCTTTTCAAAAGGAGAGCAAAATGTTCCGTTTTGAAATTAACCACAAATCTGCCCCGCACCAAAACACAAAGCGATGGGTGAGCAGGACTTGCCTGCTGGTTTTGTTTTGGTGCGGGGGGCTACTTACATGTGGCTGTGCCACACTCTATGTTCAACCTGCATCTGTACGGCAAGACACAGTGGAGGTCACCGTGACGGCGGACTGGCCACATACGCCTGATGGGCTGGCTATCATAGGCTTACCACCCAAGACCATTGGAATCAGCCTTAACAGAGCAGGGAAACTGATTGAAACAGCGAATGTTAATCTCAACAAGGGCAAATACACTTATACATTCGCCAATGTTGAACAAGATTCCGAGTATATTATTGAGCCCCACACTTTTGTCGTCTTCGAAGTAGGCCAAGGTGCTGGACCTTACAAAATACCATCTGTCCCATCTGTCCCATCTGCTCCCGACGTTTCCTATTATCAAAGGGGCTATAAACGTGCCATGGAATATCGTAATGAACAAATACAAGATTACCGAATTGTTATTGAGCTACGTTTGCTGTCAGAGGTAAATAGAAACGAATTCTTGCGGGGATTTGATGAAGCATACGCTGAGGCAAATGATAGTGCACGGGGGAAAAAACTTGTATTTTTCCTGAAACAATCAGTTAGAGGCGGCGTTTATGAGCAAGCTTTTGAGATAGGCAAGAAGCATGTAAATAGCCAAATCACAGATTCATTCATCCAAACTATGATCCGTCGTAGTCTGGGCTTAGGCGGCTTTGAACTGGGGTGGAAGGCCGGATATATCGAAGGCTGCGTTCAGGAGATTTTTAAGAAAAAAGGTGGCAATAAAAAGGACCTATATCAAAAAGCAGAAATAATTTATAATTCGTTTAAAAACGCTTTATAACTATAGGTAGGAGGGTAGAGCAATGGGTAGGAGGATAGAGCAATGAAAATGACAGGTATTATGAACATAATGGTCTTGTGTTTAGTTCTTGTCTTTAGCTGCTATTTGAATGCCTATGTACAAGCCAGCCCTGCGAGGGCCTCCACCGAGACGAGCCCCAATCAAAGGTCAAGGCCACGAATGAGTATTATAAAAACGGTGGATTTTCATCTGAGAAGTGGCCAACTGGTAT
>JBHIDV010000340.1:0-3299 GCA_046760285.1 Sedimentisphaerales bacterium | reverse complement strand
GTGAAAGGCTTATAACCGGGCCACCTTATGTTTGAATCTTCAGGAATGAAGAAAGGTGTAACAAATAATATAATAAAAACTAACGGCATGCCAATTTCAGCAGTGATGACGAGTTTTTTCTTCCTGGTGTGGTTTTTCCAATGAACAAGTAATCTTACAATGCTTGCAAGAAAACAAATAATAATGATAACACAACTTACTGGCAGCATCAAAATCATAATAAGGAATATTGAAGGAGAGTCAAATCTTCCACTTAGATAAGAGAAACCTCCTAAAGGTTCAAGGATGATAAGTATAATGGGCAGGACAAGAAAAATCACGTCTAACGCATTCCAGTTAGGGCTGGCTTTTCTTTCTTCGATTTGTGCTGTCTGTTTGTTCTCGTCTTTATTCATGCTTTATTGGTGTTCTAAGCCTGCTATATATACAAGCACTATAATTTTATATTAATCAAATTCTTTATCAAGATGGCTTTATTTCTTTGTTGAAATACGCATCAGCGTGGATTAACCTAATATCAATATTCACTCCATTTTCCAAAAAAACAGAACGGAGAAAGGAGATGAAATCACAAAAATTATTCTATAATTCGTCACAAATACAAGAGAAAAATTGGGTTTTCTGGACTGTTGTGATGTTGCTGTTATGCAGCCATCTTTGCAGCCGCAATGTCTCTGCCGTCGAAAGGTCTCGTAGGAAACCTCGTGTAATAGCTACCACCGATGGTGAAATAGACGACCGCTGTTCTATGATTCGGTTCTTGCTGTACGCGAATGAATGGGACATCGAGGGCATAATCTACAGCAGTTCAAAATTCCACTGGAAAGGGCACAAGTGGGCTGGAGAGAAATGGATCGAAGACGATATCGATAAATACGCCCAGATATATAAGAACCTAAAGCAGCATAAACCTGATTTTCCGACGCCACAGCAATTAAGGGACAAGATTTATGTTGGCAATATCGACAACGTGGGAGAAATGGACAAAGACACGCCCGGCTCGCAGCGCATCGTCGAAGTGCTTTTGGATTCAAAGCCTGGGCCTGTCTATCTGCAGGCCTGGGGCGGTACAAATACCGTTGCCCGGGCCCTATACAAGATACAACATAAGCACCCTGACCAGATAAAAAGGGTCTGCCGCAAGGCAATCATCTATATCATTCTGGATCAGGATAAGACCTTCCGCGAGTATATTCAGCCGAACTGGCCTGACCTGATGGTCCTGGGCAGCTTTCGCCAATTCCGCACTATCGCGTACAAATGGGATAAGATTATACCGCCTGCACAAAAGAAGTATTTTGATTCCGAATGGATGAAGAAGAATATACTCAAGGAACATGGCCCCCTTTGTTCGAGCTATGAGGCCCATGACGATGGACGATTCCGTTCTGAAGGTGACTCACCGGCATTTATGCATCAGATTATGGTCGGCCTGCGAAGCCTCGAACATCCATCTTATGGCGGCTGGGGCGGCCGGTTTGTCAAAGAAAAAGGTACCAAAAATGTATGGACAGGAGCACAGGATGATGGTAGCTGGAGCAAGCCCATTTGGCGCTGGGCAGAGGCCTTTCAGAACGACTGGGCAGCGAGAGCAGACTGGTGTGTAAAAAGCTATAAGCAAGCCAATCATCCACCCCTTGTCGCACTTGCCCATCCGACAGACCTAAAGGCCAAGAGCAGGGATACGGTGAAGCTCAGCGCAAAAGGCTCCAAAGACCCCGATGGTGACAAACTCACCTACAGGTGGTGGCAGTATAAAGAACCGAGTCTCTTCAAAGGAAAGATAAACATCCAAAACGCTAACCAGCAGCAGGCCTGGTTTATTGTCCCTCAAAAGGCCAAGAAAGGCCAGACGGTTCACATCATCTGCGAGGTGACCGACAACGGCAATCCGCCACTGGCCAGATACAAAAGAGTAATAGTCGATTTTACGCAGTGAGCCAGATGGTGACTTTGATTGAAGGGAGCAAAACATGAAAAGCATAAATATAAATCGACGCAAATTTCTTAGGCTTGTAGCCAGTGGCGCCACAGCAGCAGCCATACCTCTAAGTGGTTGTGAAAGCCAGCTTGCCGGACGCAGCGCAACTACAACAAAGCGGCCAAACATCATCTTTTTGCTAACCGATGACCAGCGAGCTGATGCTATGGGCTGCGCAGGCAACCCCATTATCTATACTGCCAATCTGGATGATATGGCCAAAAACGGCGTAAGGTTTACGAACGCCTTTGTCACCACCTCTATATGCGCCTCCAGCCGGGCCAGCATCTTTGCCGGCCAATGGACTCGCCGCCACGGCATCAACGACTTCCGAACACACTTTACCAAAGAAGCGCTGGCACAAACTTATCCCATGCTGCTGCGTGAGGCTGGATACCGAATCGGCTTTATCGGAAAGTACGGCGTTGGAACAAAAAAAGATTTGCCGGTTAATAAATATGACTTCTGGCGGGGCTTTGCCGGCCAGGGCAAATACGAGCACAAAGATGAAAACGGTAATTACAAACATCTGACGCAGATTATGGGCGAGCAGGCCATTGAGTTTTTGCAAGGCTGCTCCAAAGATAAGCCCTTCTGCCTGTCGGTAAGCTTCAAGGCCCCTCATTGTCAGGACGGCGACCCACGCCAATTTATTTACGACCCGGCTTACAAGAATCTGTACAAAAATGTCACCATCCCTGTACCAAAGACAGCCGACCCGCGCTATTTTGAAGCTCTGCCGGAATTTTTGCAGAAGTCCGAGGCCCGCCGGCGCTGGCAGATACGCTTTCCCACGCCTCAAAAGTTCCAGGAATCTGTCAAGAGCTATTACCGTTTGATTACCGGCGTTGATTTTGTTATTGGAAAAATCCGGCAAGAGCTTAATCGGCTCGGTTTTGCCGATAACACAGTGATAATATTTAGCGCAGACAACGGCTTTTATCTGGGCGAGCACGGCCTGGCGGGAAAATGGTTTCCGCATGAGGAATCAATCCGCGTGCCACTGATTGTCTTTGACCCGCGAGCGGGGAAAAATCGGCGGAATGTCACGCTCGAGCAGTTCGCCCTTAACGTAGATATCGCGCCGACGATCCTCGAAATAGCTGGCGTCAAAGTGCCGCCGCAGATGCAAGGCCGAAGCCTCGTGCCGCTGCTAAAAGGCCAAAGACCTAAATGGCGAACCGAGTTTTTCTACGAGCACCCATTCGAGCACAAAACAATTGCCAAGAGCGAAGCTGTCCGCACCCAACGCTGGAAATACGCCCGGTATATTGACTTTGATTATGAGGAACTATACGACTTGAAAAACGACCCATAC
>JBHIDV010000339.1:0-3305 GCA_046760285.1 Sedimentisphaerales bacterium | reverse complement strand
GCTGGGCCAAATCTCTAAAAAGGCCTGCTCAGAGATTATGGATTGTCTTAGCTTAGTAGAAGCCGGGCTGGATTTTAGCGGCGAAGATATAGAATTTATATCTGAAGAAAAGGCAGTTGCCAGACTTGCTGAGATAAAAGACCAGCTTGAACAGCTGCTTTCGGCCAGTATCAGGTATGAATCGGTTATCGATTTGCCAGCAGTCGGTATCGCTGGTGTCCCCAATGCCGGAAAAAGCAGTTTGCTAAACAAGCTGCTCGGCAAGGAAAGAAGTATCGTCTCAGACCAGCGTATGACCACCAGGGACGTGTTGACCGGTGAGCTTTTGCTGGCTCATTGCAGATGTGTACTGTTTGACTGTGCGGGACTCGACCCTGGATACTGGATACTGGATACTGGATGCTCGATACTCGATGAGTTGGCACAACAGGCAGCCGTTCAGGCACTGCGAAACAGTTCTGTGGTCGTATTTTGCGTGGATATATCAAAATCCGATTGGGACGAAGATATGGCAGCATACCAGGCCATCAGGATATCAGGCCACCTGATAACCTGCTATCCTGCTATCCCGGCGGTGATACCGGTAGCAACAAAAGCTGACCTGCTCACACAAGAACTGTTAGCTGAACGGCTCGCCAGGTTGGATGAACTATTCGGCGTCGAATTTCTGCCGGTCTCGGTTAAAACCGGTGCAGGCTTGAATCAGTTGGTCGATATAATCGATAGAAAAATAATTGAAAAATTCGATATCCCTCGCGAAAGCGGGCTCGCCCTTACTGCCCGGTTAAGAACTGCCTTAACTTCAGCCATTGAGAACATTAGTGACGCCATCAATGAACTAAAAGCCGGCAATGACGAGGTTGCTACGATGATGCTGCGAGCCGCTTACCAGGGCATTTGCGATATCGAACAGCCCGTCCATTGGCAGATAGATGAACAGATACTGGAGAAGATATTCTCCCACTTCTGTATAGGCAAGTGAATTGAAGCGACCGGGGTATCAGCAGATCAGGGTGCAGGATATCAGGACATCAGAGTATCAGGAAAAAACAATTCCTCGACTGCGCTTGGAACATGCCTGATGTCCTGATAACCTGATATCCACTACCTGATAGCCTGATAACCTGATATCCTGGTATTATTTGTCTTTGGCTTCAAACTCAGCGTCAATCACATCTTCGCCACCCTTTCTTTTGACCTCACCCTCGGCAGGCCGAGCCTGCTCGGTCTTTGCCGATGAAGCTGCTGCCTCGGCTTGCTTTTTAGCTGCCTCTTCATAAAGGACCTTTCCCAGTTCGCCGCTGGCAGTGTTGAGGTTTTCGATAGCTTTCTTTATGGCCTCGGCATTTTCGCCTTTTATGGCCTCCTTGAGGTTGTTTATGGCACTTTCGATGTTGCCACGGACCTGGCCAGAGACCTTATCGCCATGTTCTTTGAGCGTCTTTTCCGTCGAATAAATCAACTGGTCAGCCTGGTTCTTTAGATCGACCACCTCTCTTTTCTTCCTATCCTCCTCAGCGTGCTCCTGGGCCTCCTTCTTCATCTTCTCGATCTCGTCTTCGCTCAGCCCCGAGCTTGACTTTATCACGATGGACTGCTGCTTACCGGTGCCGAGGTCTTTGGCCTGCACATTCAAAATGCCATTAGCGTCAATATCAAACGCCACCTCGATTTGTGGAATGCCTCGGGGAGCCGGCGGGATATCAGCAAGCTGGAATCTGCCGAGCGTACGGTTGTCCCTGGCGAATTCGCGCTCTCCCTGCAGAACATGGATGTCAACGGTGGTCTGATTATCAGCAGCGGTGGAGAAAATCTCCTTCTTGCTGGTGGGAATAGTAGTGTTACGCTCAATCAATCTGGTCATAACCCCGCCGAGTGTCTCGACGCCCAGTGAAAGCGGCGTTACATCCAGCAGTAGAATGTCTTTTACACCGGTGTCGCCGGCCAGGACCGCACCCTGAATGGCTGCCCCCAGCGCCACCACCTCATCGGGATTGATGCTCTTGTTAGGCTCTTTGCCGAAGATATCTTTAACAATCTGCTGGACTTTGGGAATCCTGGTTGAGCCGCCTACCAGCAGTACCTCGGCGATATCCTTCGGCTGTAATTTTGCATCCTCTAATGCCCTATAGCAGGGGTCCTTCAATCGTTCAAAAATAGGCTCGCAGAGCGACTCAAATTTACTTCGGGTAATAGTCATCTGCAGATGTTTTGGTCCTGTGGCATCGGCAGTGATAAAGGGCAGATTTACGGTGGCCTCCAGTTGAGTGCTCAATTCGCACTTGGCCTTTTCCGCGGCTTCCTTGAGCCGTTGATGGGCCATAGGGTCTTCTCGCAGGTCGATGCCCTCCTGTTTTTTGAACTCATCAGCCAGGTAATTTATCAGCGCCGCATCCAAATCATCACCGCCGAGGTGCGTGTCGCCGTTGGTTGCGATTACATCAAGCACGCCGGTCTGCTCTTCGAAGCCTCCTATATCCAGAATAGAGATGTCGAAGGTGCCGCCGCCAAAGTCAAAAACTGCTACCTTCTCGTCCTTCTTTTTCTCTACACCGTATGCCAGTGCTGCTGCGGTAGGCTCGTTTATAATCCTGCGGACATTGAGCCCCGCTATGGTCCCAGCATCTTTGGTTGCCTGACGCTGGGAGTCATTAAAATAGGCCGGCACGGTAATAACGGCATCAGTAACCTTCTCACTCAGATAGTCCTCAGCGGTCTTTTTCAAATCCTGCAGGACCATTGCTGAAATCTCCGGCGGAGTGTATTGCTTGCCTCGCACGTCGACCTTAACGAGTTCCTCCGGCCCACCGGTTATCTTGTAAGGAACGATCTTTTCTTCGGCGGCGACTTCGCTATGGCGTCTGCCCATAAAACGCTTGATGGAAAATACGGTGTGTTCCGGATTGGTTACCTGCTGATGGCGTGCAATCTGGCCGATGAGCCTCTCGCCCTTGTCCGTAAAGCCGACCACCGAAGGTGTCAGCCGAGAGCCGGAAGAATTGATCAAGACTTTCGGCGAGGTGCCTTCCATTACCGCCACCACAGAATTTGTCGTTCCTAAATCTATACCAATGATTTTAGCCATGGTTTATTTCCTTTCGTTATCATAAAAAACAAACTTTCTGCCTGATAAATTTTCGGTTGCAAAAGGCGTGCCAGTTGGCCAAATAGACCGGTGCGGCCAACTTAACATCTTGATTGTAAGCAAGTTAGGTTTTTTCAAGGGCTTTTTTACGCTTTCCGCCTGCACCGTAATAACTCTTCGCTTGTCAATTCTTTGTGCCATTTTGGCAGATTTGGTTAGC
>JBHIDV010000338.1:0-3336 GCA_046760285.1 Sedimentisphaerales bacterium | reverse complement strand
ATAACAAAAACCGCCAATTAAGAAATTAAGGATGAAACTGTGTATCACAAGCAACAACAATCAGGTAAAGCGAATAATTTGACCCGGCGGGAGTTTATGCGCGATAGCGCCATAGCTACAGCAGGTCTAGCCATTTATAACGTGGCCAAGCAGGCACAAGCGAAACATTTTATCCCGGTGGACAAAAAGCTCTCGCGGCGCCTCGTGCGCTGTCTTTTTGAACGTGGGCAGCGCGAACTGTTCAGCGGCAAGCAACTCCAGACGATAGGAATGCCGGTCGGCGGCATCGCAGCAGGGCAACTATATCTGCGGGGCGACGGCACACTCGGCCTCTGGCAGATTTTCAATAAGCATGTGTTCTCAGGCTATGGGCGTGACTGTTACCGCACTTATGTACCTGATTCGCCGGTCGACTCAGGCTTCGCTGTAATTGTAAAACAAGATGGCAAGACCACTGCAAAGCCATTAGAGCGCAACTTCGGCAGAGTAGAGTTCGCCGGTGAATATCCGATCGGCTTTGTTCGCTATCGAGCTCAAGATTTTCCTGTAAAAGTTGAGATGGAGGCCTTTTCTCCCTTCATCCCGCTTAATGCAAAAGATTCTGCCATTCCGGCAACGCTGTTCCATATCACCGTTGAGAACACCTCCAGTAAGAAGCTGCGGGCTGGCATTTTAGGGTGGCTCGAAAACGCGGTCCTCATCCATTCGGCACAGGCCGTGCACGCCTTACGTCGAAGTCGTATTACCAACGAGAAGAGCCGGACCTTGATAATCCATACGGCTGAGAAAGCACCTCTACCCGAAGCTACTCAAATACCCAGGCCGAAGATTGTCCTGGCGGACTTTGAAGGTCCAGATTATGGCCAGTGGAAGACGTCTGGAGAGGCTTTTGGCACAGGACCTGCGAAGGGTACACTGCCAAAGCAACAAAGGGTGACCGGCTTTCTCGGAAAAGGGCTGGTGAATACGTATCTTGGTGGTGATGGGCCGCATGGGACATTGACATCGCCACGCTTCAATGTCTCGCGTAAGTTTATCAACTTCCTCATCGGCGGAGGTAATCACGCTGGCCGAACCTGCATAAATTTGCTTATCGACGGCAAAGTTGTGCGCACCGCAACCGGCAAAAACAACGAAAAGCTCGACTGGTATTTCTGGAATGTGCAGGAATTCGAAGGCGAGACAGCACAAATCCAGATACTCGATAAACACAGCGGTGGCTGGGGACATATCAATATCGACCAAATAGAACTGGGCGATGAACCACGGAAAGGGCCAGTAGGCCCACTTGATAAGCTGCCAGATTATGGCTCAATGGTATTGGCCCTCGCAGAACGAGGAAGCTCCCCGCAGGATGTCCGAAAGATTCTTGGGTCTGTTCGGGATTGGGCTGACAAGCTGCACGCTACCGATGATGTCATATATCCTGTTGCTGAGAGCCGAAGCGCCTCGCTGGCTACCCGCACCGTAGAACTGGCGCCGGGTACTAAGCGCCTCTTTACCTTTGTTCTGGCCTGGTTCTTTCCCAATCACCCGAACGGCCACGAATATGCCAACCGCTTTCACAGTGCAGCCGAGGTAGCGCACTATGTTCTTGACAATCACCATCAGCTTGCCGGTGATACTGCCAAGTGGCACAAAACATTCTATGAAGACAGCACGTTGCCTCGGTGGCTACTTTTCCGCCTGCACTCTACAGTGTGCAATCTGGCTACAGGGACATGCCAGTGGTGGAAGAACGGCCGATTTTGGGCCTGGGAGGGTGTCGGCTGCTGCACCGGTACTTGTACGCACGTATGGAACTATGCTCACGCTCCTGCACGGCTGTTCCCGGAACTGGAGCGAAGTGCCAGAGAAATGCAGGATTTTGGCGAAGGATTCGATGAAAAGACAGGATTGGTCGGCTTCCGCAGCAACCGTCGTTACGCCGCTGATGGTCAGTGTGGCACTGTACTGAAAGCCTACCGTGAGCACCAGATGTCTGCTAATAATGATTTCTTGAAGCGCAACTGGCCTCGCATTAAGAAAGCCCTTTTGTTTTCCATTGCCCGTGACGGCAACGATGATGGCTTAATCGAGGACAGCCAGCATAATACCTACGATATCAACTTCCAGGGTCCCAACACTTTCGTTGGTTCACTTTATCTTGCTGCTCTTCGTGCAGGTGAGCAGATGGCAAAAGAAATGGGCGATGAGCAGTTCGCCAAACGCTGCCGAAAGATATTTGAGAGTGGCAGCCGCCTTACTGTCGAGCGTCTTTGGAACGGTGAATATTTCATCCAACTTGTTGACCTGAAGAAGTATCCAAAACATCAGTATGGAAAGGGGTGCTTATCCGACCAGCTTTTCGGCCAAGGCTGGGCACATCAGCTTGGCCTGGGCTACATCTATCCGCCGGAATATGTCAAAAAGGCACTGCAATCGGTCTGGCAATATAACTGGGCACCTGATGTCGGGCCGTACAATGCCGTGCACAAGCCGGAGCGATGGTTCGCCAGGCCTGGTGAAGCCGGCCTGTTCACCTGCACCTGGCCCAAGAGCCCGTACCTGGCAGAGGGCGTTCGTTACAGAAATGAGGTCTGGACAGGCATCGAGTACCAGGTAGCCGGTCATATGGTCGCCGAAGGCATGATAACTGAGGCCCTTGCGATCTGTCGCGGCATTCACGAGCGCTACCACCCGGCCAAGCATAACCCCTTCAATGAGGTGGAGTGTGGCGACCACTACGCGCGGGCGATGGCCAGTTGGGGTGTTTATACGGCCCTTGCCGGCTATGAATACCATGGCCCGAAGGGACATATTGGCTTTGCGCCGAGGCTAACGCCTGAGAATTTCCAGGCTGCCTTTACGGCCGCCGAGGGCTGGGGCTTATTTTGCCAGAAGCGGGACAGCCGAGTGCAACGCGAGCAGATTGAACTGCGCTGGGGCAGGTTGAGTCTTAAAAGCTTGGCCTTCGCTGTGCCCGAAGATTTTCAGCCGGTGAAAGTTGCCATAACAGCAGACGGCAAGCCTATCGAGAGCGATTACAAGCTCACAGGTGGCCGGCTTGACATCACGTTGAGGAAAAAGTTGAGCCTAACTAAAAACCAGATACTGGAAGTAATCATTCAGCGACAGGACGAATCATGATGATAAAGGATTTGATAATAAAGAATAGGACCTATCGTCGTTTCCATCAGGAAGTTATAATTGAAGGCCAGACTTTGAGAGAGCTTGTTGACCTGGCACGACTTTCCCCATCGGGGGCTAACATGCAGCCACTGAAGTACATCTTATCCTGCGAGCCTCAAAAAAATGCCCTAATATTTCCACATCTTGCCTGGGCTGGTTATCTAA
>JBHIDV010000337.1:0-3348 GCA_046760285.1 Sedimentisphaerales bacterium | reverse complement strand
AGCGATCATTAGCCAGGTATTACTGCCGTGCATCAAGGAAAGCGTGGACAGAATACCTGCCGTCGAGATTCTGCTTACGAATCCAGCCGTCAGAAAACTAATCTCCGAAGAACGCGAAGGAGATTTACCCAGCGTTATACGAAGCTCTCAAGAAGAAGGCATGCAGGACCTTACATACAACCTTTGCGAGCTGGTAAAAAATGGTTCTGTGGACCCCAAGGACGCATATAAATATGCACCAAATAAAGAAGAACTCAAAATGACGCTAAAGGGCATTAGAACTACCGCCGAAGGTATACTATGACTGGTAATTAGATACTGGATACTGGATGCTGGAATCTAATTCGTAATGGAGCATCTTATGCCAGAGGTAGCAGTAATTATTGAACTTATTATCTTTTTGGTCTTGTTTTTTCTATGGCTAATGCTGCTCAACTGGGTTTATACCGACGCCATAACAGTGGAAACCAAAGAGGCCTTCTGGACCGGGATTATTTTCGGTGCAGGAGCTGCAGCGGCGATAATCTGGCTGGTTTTACCTGCGCGATTCTCCATCATCGGCGTGGTGCTCTACCCCATTGCAGTTGGCGTGACATCTCTGGCTTATGTCAAGCACCGCAATACCCGAGTTTTAGATGCTGACCGTCTTCTCACTGTCGGCCACCTCAAAGGCTTATTAGCTGGCAAGAAGAAATTCGCTGCCCATGAAGGTTTTGTTTTCATAACGGCTAACAAGAATGAGGTCCCTCCACCTCAACCTAAAACACCAGATTTTTTCGGCTATAGGGCAGCTTACGAAATCCTAACGGATGCTATGTGGCGAAGGGCAAGCAGTATTACCTTTTCCCCGCGACCAGAAAATTATAAGGTCACTTACTATGTTGATGGAGCACCATTAGAACAGCCGACCATGGCGAAAGACCACATGGAATATTTCATTCGTTTTCTAAAGCAACTAGCAGACCTGGACATCAATGAAAAGCGAAAACCACAAAGAGGAAAATTCACGACCAGCAAGAACAAAGAAAATACGGACTGGGAGGTGACTACTGCCGGCTCCACCGCCGGAGAGCAGGTCAAACTCAAGCAAATATTAGAAGAACATATGGCCAGGCTGTCAGAGATCGGCTTGATGCGGGACCAGCTCGAACAGCTAAATAAATTCTGCCAGATAAAACAAGGTCTATTCATCATATCCGGGCCTAAAAAAAGTGGTGTAACCACCACCCTCTATGCGCTGCTGCGCAATCATGATGCCTTCATCAACAGTATAAACACGCTGGAAAAGCAACCTTCCACAGAGCTGCCAAATATAACCCAAAATGTCTTTACACTCAGTGACACCGGCACTACTACCTACGCCAAAAAGTTGCAGGAAGTAGTAAGAATGGGGCCGGATATCGTTGGCGTTGCCGACTGTGATGATGTTGAAACAGCCCGAATTGCTTGTGCAGCCGCTAAAGATGGCAAAATTATGTACGTTACACTCAGTGCAGACAGTGTAATACAAGCGCTCGGTAAATGGATGAAATTAGTTGGTGACAGAAACCTCATCGCCGAAACCCTGCTGGGCATAAGCAATCAACGGCTACTTAGAAAACTTTGCGAGAAGTGCAAGCAAGCATACACACCAGATAAAGAGCTTCTGCGAAAGCTCAACCTTCCCGCGGAGAGGGCTAAAACACTTTACCGTCCCGGTAAAGTGATATATGATAAACGTGGAAAGCCCAGAACCTGCGAAAATTGCCAGGAAACAGGTTTTGTGGGCAGAACAGGTGCATTTGAAACTATCATAATAAATGATGAGCTAAGAAAAGCCATAACACACACAAAGTCGCTGTCGGATATTGGCACGCAATTTCGACGTGCTAAAATGCTTCATCTACAAGGCCAAATACTGCGAAAGGTCATTAGTGGAACAATATCGGTAAATGAAATGGTCAGAGTACTTTCAGCATCCAAAAAGAAAAAATCCAAATAGTTGTCGATCGGGTTGCGGTTGCGCGACTCGTTTTGGTTGCGTTGGACGTGGGACGTAACGAGCAGCGCAACCACGACCGTACGGGAGAGACAGTAATGGTCGGCTCAATAGTGTTGTTGGCTGTAGTAGCAATTATGGTAGGCTGTGCCATCTTTCAGTATTTAAAAAGCACGTTTGTCAAAGCATTTGCTACGGCGATAGCTGCTACAAGTGCAAGTGCTGTGGCGTTGGGCTTCTTCAAAGTCACCGCTGCCACTCTGGTCGGCTTTAGTGGGGGAAGTGATATGCTCGAACAGTGGGCAGAGCCACTTTGTTTTGTACTATTGTTTGTGGTAGCTTTTGCCATTTTGCAAACTATCATCAATCAATTAACTCGCAGACCGATTGATTTGGGCCATTGGCCTGAGCGTATAGGTCGAGTCGCCTGTGGTGCTTTCTTGGGCTTTACGGTATCTCGTGTGCTAATTGCAGTTCTTATTATGTCTTTTCTGCCCGGACTGCAAACAAGCACCCTGGGAAAATATCTTGGTCACAAAGAAGTGGTCGCTGCAAAACAAAAAACGCTGGCAAAACCTAAGAAGCCTGCTCAGCGCCAAAAATCCTCACTACGGAAACAATCAAGATCCCCTGATAAAAGAGATAAACTCAGCGATGTCAGCAAAAGTATCGTCGGCGACCAATTCGATGAATAATTCAATCCTCCCATCGTTAAGAAAGGATTGAAATTAGGTCATCAGGATAGAGACAAGTACCTGCGGATTCAAAGCGGGTGCTTATCGAGCGCACATAATTTCTACGATTGGTGTAAGAGTTTAGCTGCAAACAACCAAATCTTCCAAATCCAGCTCCATCAGATGCTCAAGGTAGGCGTTAAGCTCTTCTTCAGAGAACCTATCGAGAAATTCTGGTCTGGCACCTTTGTTGAGTTCGCAAATGCAGTCTATCAACTCCTTCTTATCCATACTGGCGCATCCTCAAAATGTTATGCCTGCTTGTTGGCCTTACAGTCCATGTTGACTTGCAGAATATCGACCGAGTAAACATTTTTTCTTTAGCCTACCAGACAGAGTCCCCCAATAACGCCCTATAACTTAAACCACCATATAGCAGAATAGCCTGTACTTACACCACAATATATAGCCCAACCAATTAAACCGCTTTCGTCACTTATTTCATTGTCCAATAAAATCACGCTCAATGCGAGCCAATCCAAACTCAAAAATTTACGTTTTTTTTATTTTGTTGAGCAAACGAGATGCTTAGGCTAAAGAGAACACAAGGCTCTCAGAGAAAAACAAATAACCAATAATCATTTCTATGGAGGGGTAACTGGTACGGTGACAGAGCATGCTGGCTCAACTTCTTGA
>JBHIDV010000336.1:0-3367 GCA_046760285.1 Sedimentisphaerales bacterium | reverse complement strand
AATAAATGCCAAGGAAGGCAGATTTAGCACATCATTTCCTGAATCACCAGCCACCTTACAATGACCCGCTTCGGCAGGCTCTCCAGAAAAAATTATAGAAATTTGCTGCTTTATCCGAAGTTGCATTATAGCTATGAACTTGAGGCAAAATAACAGAGATGACTTTGGGAAGGGACTAAGTCGTGAAAAAAGCACGTTTAATGGTAGAGATGCTATTATTATGCCTTTTATTTGGTGGTTTGGCTGATTCAAGCTTCTCACAGATAAATCCTCTCGATAGGAGGGTTTTAATAGGTTTCAAAGATGGTATTGGCGGGCTCGCTGCTACAAAACGCGGCTCTTGGGTGCACAATCTGGGCGGTGATGTCCATCATTCGTTCCGGTTCTTACCTCTCGTATCGGCCAGATTGCCCGAAAAGATGGTTGCTAAATTGAAGAGCCGTGCAGAAATCGCTTACATCGAAGACGACATCATAATGCACGCAATCGGCCAGGAGACCCCCTGGGGTGTTGACCGAATAGATGCAGAGTTAGTGTGGCCTGCGAACACCGGCGCAGGCGTGGACGTGGCAATCCTGGATACAGGAATCGACTATGACCATCCAGATTTAGTTAATAACATCGCTGGCGGCGTAAATTTCGTGGGGTGGTGGTGGGTAGATGGCAGCACTAACAAATATTACTGGAATGACAGGAATGGCCATGGCTCGCACAATGCAGGAATAGTCGCCGCTGCAAACAACAATATAGGCATAGTGGGAGTCGCTCCTGCCGCGAACCTGTGGGCGGTGAGGGTTCTTGGCGATAATGGCAGCGGCTATATCAGTGACATCATCCAAGGGCTCGAATGGTGCGTGGATAACAGCATAGAAGTTGCCTCAATGAGTTTTGGAGGAGACTATAGTGAATCACTGAAAAAAGCCTGTGACGCGGCTTATGCAGCCGGCGTACTATTGGTAGCAGCAGCAGGCAATGAATATGGCGGCGCTGTAATTTATCCAGCCGCGTATAACTCAGTTATCGCTGTTTCAGCGATAGATGATGCTAATAATATAGCAGATTTCTCAAGTGCTGGCCAAGAAATTGAACTGTCGGCACCGGGTGTAAACATAAACTCTACATATAAGAATGGTGGATATGCGCTCGGCAGTGGCACTTCCATGGCCTGCCCACATGTAGCAGGAGTTGCTGCTTTGGTCTGGGCTGGCCCTGAGCTGGGCTTAACAACAGCCACTGAAGTCCGCAACCGACTTCGAGTAACCGCTGAAGATTTAGGCACTCTTGGAAAAGACAACTACTTTGGTTATGGACTGGTGGATGCAGCAGCAGCGGCTGGACGAGCAGATATTCATAATGTAGCCGTCTCATCTATCTCCGCTCCCAGTTCGGTTATCATAGGACAAACACACCCAATTGATGTGACCGTAGAGAACCGAGGCAGCTTCGACGAAACCTTCAATGTAGTCCTAATAGATGATACCGACGGAGCAACCTTAGGAACCCAGTCGGTGAGCTTGGCAGCAAGTGGTTCTACCATAGTTACATTTTCGTGGGATACTACTGGAGCTACTGCTGGTGACCACAGCCTCACTGCCACGGCTGGTCCGGTGGCGGAGGAGACAGATACTACAGACAATTCCAAGAGCACATCTGTTATCGTAGAGTCAGCCATCACCGACATTGCTATCACCGCGGTGGATGCTCCCAGCCCGGTGGTTCAGGGCGATATCTTAGACATTTACGTAACTGTGGAGAACCTGGGCAATCAGAACGTCACCAGCGACATCACTGTCACTCTTGCCAGCAACCTCGACGGCAACATCGGCACGCAGACAATTAACGGCGGCTTAGCTGCGGGTGCACTTACGACTCTCACATTCGTCTGGGACACCAGTGGGGCTTCTGCCGGCAGCCATACCCTCACTGCCAGCAATGACTTCTCTGACGATGCCGACACTAATAATTCTAATAACACCATAGTCACTGTACAGGCTGCCATCAATGATGTTGCCATTACAGCCATCAGTGCGCCCAGCAGCGTCGTGCAGGGTAGTTCTGCCAGCGTGGACGTGACAGTACAGAACTCAGGCAACCAGGATGTCAGCAGCTTTAGTGTTATCCTTAATGACGAGACCGAGAGTATCCCAATTGGCACCAAAACAATTAGCAGCGGTTTGACAGCAGGTAACTCTATACTTGTCAGTTTCTCCTGGGATACAACTAATGCTACTGCTGATATTGACCACACCCTCACGGCTGTTCATAACGTGGCTGACGATGACGATAGCAATGATTCCCGAAGCATAGTGGTCCGCGTGGAAGGAAAACCTGCTATTCCAACCCTGCATGTAGGCGACATCACCTTTGAGGCCGATGTTTGGTCCTGGGGAAGATGGGCAACACTGGTCAGAGTGAAAGTTTCAGTGCCCATCTTAGATAGCTCTCTTGCAGCAGTGGATAGAGCCGCCGTCTATGGGAGCTGGAGTGGAGTATATAATAGATATGTATCAGGTTCCACAAATAGCCAAGGGACAGTGGCCTTCACAACTGGCTGGGTTTTTGGCGGTGGAACGTTTACTTTCACCGTAAACGACGTAACAAAAGCTGGATGGACATACGATTCTGCTGCTAATGTTGAGACCTCAGATTCGATAATTGCGCCCTAACTCTGTCCACAACCCTTATATCTGGGCCGGGTTGCACTTTACCATTATTCACTGCTCGAGGCCGAAGAATTTTAGCCATTGTTGGGTTTCGCTCTCAGTCAGTCCCAGGCGTTTCTCTGCCGGCTCTTTCGGTGCTTTTTTCCGCCTAAATTGCTTCTGGAGATTCCTCCAGAAATCCTCAGACTTTATCACGGCTGATTTTCTTGCCTGGGCCGCTTTTCGCAATCTTCGGTCACTGCTGACAATGGTCAATCTTTTCGGCGCTGTGCTTGCCCTTATTTTGTCCTCAATTACTGTGTCGGTATCGCTACCCTGGCCGGCAAAGAAGACCTCCAAGTTGCTTATATTGTCGAATCCGCTCTTATCGCGTGGCCCTGTTCCGTCAAAAATAATTTGCCCCTTCTCACCGACCAGTTTTAAGAACCTACCGACAATCCAGCATAGTTGAACATCATTGATGGCCTCGGCCTCTTCCTGTAGCTTATGTATCGAATGTAACAGATTATAACCGTCAATAATAATCATCTCTTGGTTTGTTTAAAGCAAATCATTAAACTTTGATACTGATAGACGTGCTTGTTTCAAGATGTGTGACAACGTAGAGCGTTTGATTGGGCGGTGTGCTGGAACAATAATTTTAATCATCTCATTAGCAAGGCGTTTTTGTAATCTGATATGACTGCCTTTCTGACGAACTACTA